>NZ_JBFACN010000008.1:230942-325205 GCF_040640875.1 Streptomyces sp. NPDC021562 | reverse complement strand
AACTCGTACCACGAGCCGAACAGGGCCCGTTCGCGCTCGACGAGCAGCGGCAGCGGCTCGGAGGCGGTCACCAGCTCCCGCAGCGGGAAGCGGGCCAGCACCTTGTCGACCTCGGGGGTGAGGGCGGCGGCCAGCCGCCAGGGGGCGGGCCGTTCCTCGTCGCGCAGGGCGGCCGCGGCGGCGAGCAGGACCTCCCGTTTCCTGGCCTTCGGTACCCCCGCGGCGGCACGTTCGTGGAGCGCGGCGCCCTCCGCCAGGACCAGCTCGGTGTCGATGCCCGCCGGGATCTTGATCCCGGCGTTCCGGCGCCAGGTGGCGACCGGGTCCCCCCACGCCTCGACCTGGTAGGTCCAACGGCCCGGTTTGCCCTCGACGGTGACGGTGGCGCCCCAGCGGTCGGTGCCGGGGGCCAGCTCCCGCATCGGGGTCCAGGGGCCCGGGCGGCCCTTCGGGTCCTTCAGTACGACGTTCGCGGCGACCGCGTCATGGCCCTCGCGGAAGACGGTCGCGGTGACCTCGAACGACTCCCCGACGACCGCCTTGGCCGGCCGGCGCCCCTGCTGGACCAGCGGACGGACGTCGAGGACGGGTATGCGGCCGACGGCGGTGACCGCCTCCGCGGGGGGTGGCGCGCCGGACGACGTGCGGGGTGCCGGGGGCGCCGACGCCCGGGGACCGACGGGTACTGGCGAGTGGTGCTTGGCGGGCATGACCGCTCCTGTCCGCGGCAACGTGCTGGTGTGGGCGGATGGGTGGTGGGGAGGTGGGTCCTGCGTGTACCTGAAGGGTCTACCTGTGCTGGGTATCCGTCCTGTGTCCGTGGGGTGTACCGGAGGAGCCTTCCCACCCTATTCGGGTGGGCAATCCGGCACTTTGTTAACTACTCAGCCGTATGTCTGCACACAGGAGCCCTCCTGTTCCGGACACCTGCCCGCTCGCCGCTTCCGCAATCAGGCCGCGGCGCCGGACCGTTCGGCACACGGCCGAAGTATGGCTCGATTCCGCCCCGTACCGGGCGTGGACGCCGTTCACACCGCGGTACCGGTCCGGGGCGGCGGCCCCCGGCACCACCCCCGGCACCGGTACCGTCGTGACAGACGCGAGCCGCACAGCGCCGTACGGCTCTCACCGCGAACGCACGAGGTGGAATGTGAAGGCGATCCGTCGGTTCACCGTCCGTCCCGTTCTCCCCGAACCCCTGCGCCCCCTCAGCGACCTGGCCCGCAACCTGCGCTGGTCCTGGCACGCCGAGACACGTGATCTCTTCCAGTCCGTCGACCCCGAGCGCTGGGCCGCCTCGGAGGGCGACCCGGTGCGGCTGCTCGGCAGCGTGCCCCCCGCGCGCCTCGCCGAGCTGGCCGGCGACCGCCGCTTCCTGCGCCGGCTGACCGCCGTCGCCGACGACCTGGGCGACTACCTGACCGGCGACCGCTGGTACCAGTCACGGCCCGAGTCCGCCGGACTCCCGGCCGCCGTCGCCTACTTCTCACCCGAGTTCGGCATCACTGCGGCGCTGCCCCAGTACTCCGGCGGCCTCGGCATCCTGGCGGGCGACCACCTCAAGTCGGCCAGCGACCTGGGGGTGCCGCTGATCGGTGTCGGCCTGCTGTACCGGCACGGCTACTTCCGGCAGACCCTGTCCCGGGACGGCTGGCAGCAGGAGCACTATCCCGTCCTCGACCCCCACGAACTGCCCGTGGCGCTGCTCAAGGAGGCCGACGGCACCCCGGCGCAGGTCTCCCTCGCGCTGCCCGGCGGCCGGCTGCTGCGCGCCCGGATCTGGCTGGCCCAGGTGGGCAGGGTGCCGCTGCTGATGCTGGACTCCGACGTCGAGGAGAACGACCTCGGCGAACGCGGGGTCACCGACCGGCTCTACGGCGGCGGCAGCGAACACCGGCTGCTCCAGGAGATGCTGCTCGGCATAGGCGGCGTCCGCGCCGTACGCACGTACTGCCGGCTCACCGGGCACGCCGCACCGGAGGTCTTCCACACCAACGAGGGGCACGCCGGTTTCCTCGGCCTGGAGCGCATCGCCGAACTCGTCGCCTCCGGACTGGACTTCGACGCGGCACTGGAGGCGGTCCGGGCCGGCACCGTCTTCACCACCCACACCCCCGTCCCGGCCGGCATCGACCGCTTCGACCGGGAGCTGGTCGCCCGCCACTTCGGCGCCGACGCCGAACTCCCGGGCATCGACGTCGAGCACGTCCTGCGGCTCGGCATGGAGACCTACCCCGGCGGCGAGCCCAACCTGTTCAACATGGCCGTGATGGGGCTGCGGCTCGCCCAGCGGGCCAACGGGGTCTCGCTGCTGCACGGCAACGTCAGCCGGGAGATGTTCGCCGGACTCTGGCCGGGATTCGACCCCGACGAGGTGCCGATCACCTCCGTGACGAACGGGGTGCACGCCCCGACCTGGGTGGCCCCCGAGGTGGTGCGGCTGGGGGCCCGGCAGCTCGGTGACCGGCGGACCGAGGAGGCGCTGACCGTGGGCGGCCCGGAACGCTGGGACGCCATCGCCGACATCGCCGACCAGGAGATCTGGGAGCTGCGCCGCACGCTGCGGGAGCAACTGGTGCTGGAGGTGCGGGAGCGGCTGCGGGCCTCCTGGCGGCAGCGCGGGGCCGGCACCGCCGAGCTGGGCTGGATCGACCAGGCCCTCGACCCGGACGTCCTCACCATCGGGTTCGCGCGCCGCGTCCCGTCGTACAAGCGGCTCACGCTCATGCTGCGCGACCGGGACCGGCTGATGGACCTGCTGCTGCACCCGGAGCGCCCGATCCAGATCGTGGTGGCCGGGAAGGCGCACCCGGCGGACGACGGCGGCAAGCGGCTGGTGCAGGAGCTGGTCCGGTTCACCGACGACCCGCGGGTGCGCCGCCGGATCGTCTTCCTGCCCGACTACGGCATGGCGATGGCCCAGAAGCTGCTGCCGGGGTGCGACATCTGGCTCAACAACCCGCTGCGCCCCCTGGAGGCGTGCGGGACGAGCGGGATGAAGGCGGCCCTCAACGGGGGACTGAACCTCTCGGTCCTGGACGGCTGGTGGGACGAATGGTTCCAGCCGGACTTCGGCTGGGCGATCCCGACCGCGGACGGCGCCGGCACCGACCCCGAGCGCCGCGACGACATCGAGGCGGACGCCCTTTACGACCTCCTGGAGCAGCGCGTCACCCCGCGGTTCTACGAGCGTGGCCGCACCGGTCTGCCCGACCGCTGGATCGAGATGGTCCGCCAGACCCTCACCCTCCTCGGCCCCAAGGTGCTGGCCGGGCGGATGGTCCGCGAGTACGTGGACCGCCTGTACACCCCGGCGGCCCACGCCCACCGGTCCATGACCGCGGACGCGGCCCGCGAGCTGTCCGGCTGGAAGGACCGGGTGCGGACGGCCTGGCACGGGGTGACGGTCGACCACGTGGCGACCACCGCGGCCCCGGCCACCGCCGAACTGGGCACCACCCTCGCGCTGCGCGTCCGCGTCCGGCTGGGCGAACTCACCCCCGACGACGTGGAGGTCCAGGCCGTCTCCGGCCGCGTCGACCCCGAGGACCGCATCACGGACGCGGCGACGGTCCCGCTGAAGCCGACCGGGGGCCCCGACCTGGAGGGCAACTGGACCTACGAGGGCCCGTTGTCCCTGGACCGCACCGGCCCCTACGGCTACACGGTCCGCATCCTGCCGTCCCACCGGTTGCTCGCCTCCGGCGCCGAGCTGGGCCTGGTGACGGTTCCTTCGGAGAGCGCCGCGGAGGGGGCCGGGGTACTGCTGCGCTGACCGCGCTCCCGACACGCCGAGGGCGGACGAAGCCTCCCCGGCCGTCCCGGTCTTCTCCGGGCCGTCCCGGCCGTCCCGCCCTTGGCTGTCAGAACTCCGCTTGCGGGTCCGCGCACAGGCGGCGCAGGACCGCTCCGCACCTGCGGGCGTACGCGTGCTGCAGTCCCCGGGCCGCCGGGCCGGCCGCCCTGGTGTACCACTTGGCCGGTCTGCTGAAGGCCGCGACCGTCAGCCACACCGTGCCGTCGCCGGTGCGGTCGACCACGAAGGCCTCCTCGCCGGACTCGGGGTGGCCGGTGAGGGTGCCGTAGGCCCAGCCCGCGCGGCGGGACTCGTCCAGGGTCCAGACGATCCGGCAGGGCGCCCTGACGAGGCCGCCCAGGGTGACCGTGACGTCCGCGCCGGGGGCCGCCCGGTCGGCGGCGGTGTCGATGCCGACGCCCAGCGCGCGGTGGAGTTCCCAGGTGAGGACGGCCTCGGCGGCGCGCTGGAAGACTTCGCGCCCCTCGCCTATGCGCGTGCGCACGTGAAGCGGGTGGAAGCCCGGCGGGCAGGCGGCGAGGTTCTCACGGGTCGCGCCCACCGCGTCGTAGGTGAAGGACATGGGAGACAAGGGTAGGGCGGGCCCCGGGGACGCCTGGGTCCCGGGGCCCGCCCGATGCACAACTATCCGGTCACGACACGTTGACGGCCGTCCAGGCCGCCGCCACCGCGTTGTACTCGGTGCTGCCCGAGCCGTACAGGGCGGCCGCCGCGGAGAGCGTGCCGGTGCGCGCCGACTTGTAGTTGGTGGTCGACGTGAAGTACGTCGTCAGCGCCTTGTACCAGATCTGCAGCGCCTTGGCCCGGCCGATGCCGGTGACCGTGGAGCCGTTGTACGTCGGGGAGTTGTAGGACACCCCGTTGATCGTCTTCGAGCCGCTGCCCTCGGACAGCAGGTAGAAGAAGTGGTTCGCGACGCCGGACGAGTAGTGCACGTCCAGGTTCTTGACCGAGGACGACCAGTAGTCGGCCGAACCGCCGTCCTTGCTGGGCTTGTCCATGTAGCGCAGCGGGGTGCCGTCGCCGTTGATGTCGATCTTCTCGCCGATGAGGTAGTCGCCCGGGTCGGAGGCGTTGTTGGCGTAGAACTCGACACCGGTGCCGAAGATGTCCGAGGTGGCCTCGTTCAGGCCGCCGGACTCACCGCTGTAGTTGAGGCCGGCGGTGTTCGAGGTGACACCGTGGCTCATCTCGTGGCCGGCCACGTCCAGCGAGGTCAGCGGGTGCGTGTTGCCGTCACCGTCGCCGTAGGTCATGCAGAAGCAGCTGTCGTCCCAGAAGGCGTTGACGTAGTTGCTGCTGTAGTGGACGCGGGAGTAGGCGCCGACGCCGTTGTTCTTGATACCGCTGCGGCCGAAGGTGTCCTTGTAGAAGTCCCAGGTCTCCTGCGCGCCGTAGGCGGCGTCGGCGGCCGCGGTCACGTCGGTGCTGGAGCTGGAGGCGGTGCCGGTGCCCCACGTGTTGGTGGTGTTGGTGAACAGGGTGCCGGTGCCCGAGGTGCCGTGCTTCAGGTTGTACGTCTTGTGGCTGCCGCGCGAGGCGTCGGTCAGCGAGTACGTCGAACCCGACAGCGTGGTGGTGAGGCTGACCGTGCCCGAGTACAGGGTCTTGCCGGTGCCGGTGGCGTTCTCGATGCCCTGGTACTCGAAGAGCTTCTTGCCGGTGGTGGCGTCGGTGATGACGTGCAGCTGGTTGGGGGTGCCGTCGTCCTGGAAGCCGCCGACGACCGTCTCGTAGGCGAGGACGGGGGTGCCGGAGCCGGCCCAGATCACCTTGCGGGCGCCGTCGGCCGCGGGCTTGGCGGAGCCCAGCGACCTGGCGACGGTGAGCGCGGCCTTCTCCGCCTTGGCGGTGGAGATCCCCGGCTTGAGCGAGGCCACCTTGATGGCCGCCTTGGTCGCCCGGGTGACGCCTTCGGACTTGCCGGTCTTCGAGGTGTGCACGACCAGGTCGCCGCCGAGCACGGGCAGGCCCGCGTAGGTGCGCTCGTAGCGCGTGTGGACGGTGCCGTCGACGTCCTTCACGACGTCCTTGACGACCAGCTTCTCCTTGGCGCCGAGACCTATCTCCTGGGCGGTCTCGGCGACGTTCGCCTGCGCCTTCTGGATCAGGGCGGTGCGGGCGGAGTTGGAGAGGAGGGTGGGCGCGGCGGCCAGCGGCTGCTTGGCGGCGGCGGTGGCGTTGGTGGTCAGGCCCGTGGTGAGCAGGGCGCCGGCGGCGACAGCGGTGGCGACGGCCAGAGTGGTGCGCTTGCGACGCGCGTAGAGGGGGCTCACTCAAGCTCCTTCATGATGTGGGGAGTCCGGGCCGGAGTGGGGTCACCGGCCCGACTGTGGGGTGGTGAAGTTGCTGTGCTGTGCGGCGGGTGAAGGAAGAGTGACATCCGGGTCGCGTACATGTCAGGACCCTGAAGTGATGTTGGCCGAAAAGCAGGTGTTCGGTGAACGTTGCGGGCATGTAACCGGGGTGCCGTCGAACGGAGTCGAACCCTCCGGCGGCACCCCGTACTCACGCCTGTGTCCTGCGGTTTACGGGAAGGTCAGCTTCCAGCTGTTGATCTTCCCGGTGTCCTGTGCGGCCTGGTCCTGGACCCTCAGCTGCCAGGTCCCATTGGCCGGTTCCGACGAGGCGTTCACCGTGTAGGTGTCCGTCACGTCGTCCGCCGAGTCGGACGAGCTGAAGTTCTTCAGCCGGTACGACGTCCCGGACGGGCCGATGAGGTCGATCACCAGGTCGCCGCGCCAGGTGTGGCTGATGTTCGGCGTCACCTGGAGGTTGCTCGGCGCGTTCCCGGTGCGGCCGGAGACCGTGATCGACGAGGTGACGGCGGGCCCGTTGTCCGGGATCGACACGACGGTGTTGCTCTCGTACGAGGTGCCCGTGCCGCCCCCGCCGCCGCCGGAGCGCGCGCCGACCGCGACGGCCGCCCAGGCGTCCTGCACCGCCTTGTACTCGGCGCTCGTGGTGCCGTACAGCTCACCGGCCGCCGCGAGGGTGCCGGTGCGGGCGCTCGCGTAGTTGGTGGTCGAGGTGAACTTGGTGGTGAGCGCGCGGTACCAGATCTGCAGCGCCTTGTCCCGGCCGATGCCGGTGACCGGGAGCCCGTCCGCGGTGGGCGAGTTGTAGCTGACGCCGTTGATGACCTTGGCGCCGCTGCCCTCGCTCAGCAGGTAGAAGAAGTGGTTGGCGGGACCGGACGAGTAGTGCACGTCCAGGTTGCCGAGCCCCGAGTACCAGCTGTCCTTGGACGAGCCGTCCTTGCTCGGCTTGTCCATGTAGCGCAGCGGGGTGCCGTCGCCGTTGATGTCGATCTTCTCGCCGATGAGGTAGTCGCCGACGTCGGTGGAGTTGTTGGCGTAGAACTCGACGCCGGTGCCCATGATGTCGGAGGTGGCCTCGTTCAGGCCGCCGGACTCGCCGCTGTAGTTGAGGCCGGCGGTGTTCGAGGTGACGCCGTGGCTCATCTCGTGGCCCGCCACGTCGAGGGCGGTCAGCGGGTCCGCGTTGCCGGAGCCGTCGCCGTAGGTCATGCAGAAGCAGCTGTCGTCCCAGAACGCGTTCACGTACGAGTTGCCGTAGTGCACGCGCGAGTAGGCGCCGACGCCGTTGTTCTTGATGCCGCTGCGCCCGAACGTGTTCTTGTAGAAGTCCCAGGTCTCGGCGGCACCGTAGTGGGCGTCGGCGCCCGCGGTGGCGGCGTTCGACGTCGTCCCGTTGCCCCACGTGTTGCTCGACTGCGAGAACAGCGTGCCGGTGCCCGACGTCCCGTGGTTCAGGTTGTACGTCTTGTGGCCGCCGCGGTCGCCGTCGGTCAGGTTGTACGTCGAGCCCGACTGGGTCGTCGACAGCGACACCGTCCCGCTGTACTGGGTGTTGCCGGTGCCGGTGACGTTCTCGACGCCCTGGTACTCGAAGAGCTTCTTGCCGGTGGTGGCGTCGGTGATGACGTGCAGCTGGTTCGGGGTGCCGTCGTCCTGGAAGCCGCCGACGACCGTCTCGTAGGCGAGGACGGGGGTGCCGGAGCCGGCCCAGATCACCTTGCGGGCGCCGTCGGCCGCGGACTTGGTGGAACCGAGGGCCCTGGCGGCCGTGAGGGCCGACTTCTCGGCGCTCGCCGCGCTCCTGGCCGGCGTGAGGTCGGCGACCTTGAGCGTGGCGTTGTTCGCCTTGACGACGCGCTCGGTGGCGCCCGACTTCGCGGTGTCGACGATCAGGTCGCCGCCGAGCACGGGCAGACCCGCGTAGGTGCGCTCGTAACGGGTGTGCAGCGTGCCGTCGGCGTCCTTGACGACGTCCTTGACGACCAGCTTCTCCTGCGCGCCGAGGCCTATCGACCTGGCGGTGGCGGCCCGCTCGGCGCTCGCGTCCCGGAGCAGCTCGGCGCGCTGCGAGGGGGACAGCCTGACGGCCGTGTGGGCCGGGTTGATCCGGCCGGGGTGCGGTGCGGCCGGGGCGGCGCTGGCCGCACCCGACTGGACGGCGACGGCGATCAGGGCGCCGACGCCGGCGAGGGCCACTACGGCGGTGCGGTGGGGGGTGCGTCTGCGAGAGGAACTGCTTCTCAACACTGACTCCTTCTGCGTGGCCGCGGGTCGCGCGGCCAGGGGAGATCCGGGCCACGGGTGGGCGGTCCGGGCAGAACTCGGCGGAACGCGGAACCATGTGCGCGTGCAGTGCCGGACTCAGCAGCCTCGAAGGGTGACGCTGTGGGGTTGCTGTGAGTCGGCCGTGGGAAGAGTGGCAGCAGAAAACGTCGTCTGTCAGGACCGCGTCAGGAAGTTGGCCGGAAATCGTCCGTTGACCGGATGTTCATGTTCGATATGCGGAATGTTTACGGCGGCCGACAGGAGGGGAGGCCGCGGCTACGCCGTCCGGTCGCCGTGCCAGGTCGCCCACAGCGCGGCGTACGCGCCGCCCGCCGCCACCAGCTCGTCGTGCGTGCCGAGTTCGGTGAGCAGGCCGCCCTCCATCACCGCCACCCGGTCGGCGTCGTGCGCGGTGCCCAGCCGGTGGGCGACGGCGATGACCGTACGGCCCGCCAGCACGGCCGCCAGGGCGCGCTCGGTGTGCCGGGCGGTCGCGGGGTCGAGCAGCGCGGTCGCCTCGTCCAGGATCAGCGTGTGCGGGTCGGCCAGCACCACCCGGGCGAGCGCGAGCTGCTGGGCCTGGGACCCGTCGACGGCACGGCCACCCGTGCCGAGCACGGTGTCGAGGCCCTCGGGGAGCGCGCGGACCCAGCGGTCGGCGCCGACGGCCGCCAGCGCCGACCAGAGGGCCGCGTCGTCCGCGCCGGGTTCGGCGATCAGGAGGTTGTCCCGGACCGTGCCGAGGAAGACATGGTGTTCCTGGGTGACGAGGACGACCTGGCGGCGCAGCAGCTCCGGTGCCAGACCGGCGATCGGCACCCCGCCCACGGTCACCGTGCCCGCGCCGGGCGCGTCCACGCCCGCCAGCAGCCGGCTCAGCGTCGTCTTCCCGGCCCCGGAAGGACCGACCACCGCGAGTCGCTCCCCGGGCCGCACCGTCAGGTCCACCCCGCGCAGCACCTCGCCGCCCCGCTCGTAGGCGTACCGCACCCCGCGCACGTCGATCCGGTCGTCCGCCGGGGCCCGCGCCCCGTCCTCCGCGACCGCCCGGGGCGCCTGCGCCAGCCCCTCCACCCGGGCGAACGAGGCGCCGCTGGACTGGAGTTGCTCCACCCGCATCAGGATCTGGTCCAGCGGTTCCGTGAACTGCCGCAGATACAGCGCCGCCGACACCACCACCCCCACACCCGCGTGCAGCAGCCCGCCCAGCAGCAGCACCCCCGCCACCGGCACGGTGTAGGACACCTCGACCGCGGGGAAGAAGACGGACCGCAGGTACAAGGTGTAGAAGCGGGCCTTCCGGTTGGCCTCCAGCGCGTCCCGGCTCGCCCTGATCCGCTGCTCCTGGAGCCGGAACGCCTCCACGGTACGGGCTCCCGCCACCGTCGCCGTGACGGTCTCCGCCACCCCCGAGGTGGTCGCGCCCTCGGCGAGATAGCCGTCCCGGGCCCGGCGCAGGTACCAGCGCAGCGCGATCCACACCGGGGTCAGCCCGGCCACCCCGAGCAGCGCGAGCACCGGATCCAGGACGAAGACCGCGCCCATCACGAACAGCGCCTGCACCGAGCAGACCAGCAGTTCGGGTCCGACGTCCCGCAGGGTGGTGCCGACGGTGGCCACGTCGCCGGTGCCGCGTGCGGTCAGGTCGCCGGTGCCGGCCCGCTCCACGACCGACGCGGGCAGTGCCAGCGCCCGGTCCACGAACTCCTCGCGGACCCGGGCGAGGGTCCGCTCGCCGAACCGGTGGCCCAGGTAGCGGGCGAAACGGGCCAGCAGCAGCTGGGCGAGGGCGCAGAGCACGATCCAGCGGGCCAGCTGGTCCACGGCGCCGACCCCGCGCCCGGCCCGTACCGCGTCCACGATCCGGCCGACCAGCCAGGGACCCGCGAGGCCGGTGGCGGCGGCCAGGGCGTTCAGCGCGAGGGCGGCGGTGAAGGCCGCGCGGTCCGCCTTCACCAGGCGGAGGGTGGCGCGGCGGACCTCGGGCCGGCCGGCGACCGGCAGGTGGCCTGTCGTCACCTGACGACCCCCTCTTGCGTCGCTTCCGTCGCTTCCGTCTCTTGCGTCTGTTGCGTCTCCTCCATGTCCCGGGCCACGAGAGCGCGGTAGCCGGGTGCGTACTCCAGCAGTTCCTCGTGGGTGCCGGTGGCGGCCACCTTGCCGTCGACCAGGTGGATCACCTCGTCGGCGTGGGCCAGCAGCAGCGGGGACGTGGTGGTGAGGAGGGTGGTGCGGCCGGCGCGGGCGGCGCGCAGGCGCCGGGCCACGAGGGACTCGGTGTGGGCGTCCAGGGCGGAGGTGGGCTCCACGGCGATGAGGACCTCCGGGTCGGCCAGCAACGCCCGGGCGAGGCGGACGCGTTGGCGTTGGCCGCCGGAGAGGTTGCGGGCCTGGGCGGTGAGGGGGGAGTCGAGGCCGTGGGGGAGGGACCGGACGATGTCGTCGGCCGCCGCGGTGTGGAGGGCCGCGGTGAGGGGCGCGTCAGGGGGTGGGCTGCTGTGCGCATGGGCGGGTGCGGGTGCGTGGGGGCTTGCCGCGCAGTTCCCCGCGCCCCTTCGGGGCGCGTTGGCGCTTGCGGAGATGACAGTGCTCAGGGGGCCTGCGAACAGGTCTGCCTCGTTGTCGGCCACCAGGATGCGGGTGCGGACCTCCGGGAGGGGGACCGTGTCCAGGCGGGTTCCTCCCCAGGTCACGTCGGACGGGGTGTACCTGCCCAGGCGGTCGATCACCGTCGTCGTCTCGGTGGCGTTCGCGCCCACCAGGGCCGTCAGGCGGCCCGGGCGCACCCGTACCCCCGACTCCGGGTCGTGCAGCTCGGCCGGGGCGGCCGGGGCCTGGGCGGTCGCCTCGGTCCGGTCCGGCTCCAGGCGCAGCAGGCGTACGACCCGGCGGGCGGCCACCACGCCCCGGCTCAGCTGGTAGCCCATGTCCAGGAAGAACGCGACCGGACCGACCAGGACCGCGACATAGCCGTACACCGAGACCAGCTGGCCCACGGTGATGTCACCCTCGGCGGTCATCCGGGCCGCGATCCAGGTGACCACCGCCAGGTACACCGTGGGCAGGCCGACGCCCAGCGCCTGGACCCAACTGGCGACCGCGCCCACCCGGTACCCCTGGGCACGCAGGTGCTGGGAGTCGCGGCGGAAGGCGTCCGCGAACAGGCCCTTGCCGCCCAGGCCGTTGAGGACGCGCAGGCCGCCCGCGAGGTCGCCGATGCGGGCCGTGAGGATGCTCTGGCGTTCCCGGTACTCCGTCTCCCTGCCCTGGAGCCGCCGGGTCAGCGGGCCCGCGAGCAGGACCACCACCGGCACCCCGAGCAGCACCACGCCCGTCAGCAGCGGCGAGACCGTCATCAGCAGTCCCGCCACCACCGCGTACACCACGATCGCGCCCACCCCGGGGCCGACCATGGTGAGCGCCTGGGCGATGGTCCCCACGTCGCCGACGCCGATCGTGACGACCTCGCCGGCCCCGGCCCGGCGCGGCAGTTCGGCCCCGAGCCGGACCGCGTGCCCGACGACCACCTTGACCGTGCGGAAGTTGGCGTCCATCCGCACCCGGGTCATCGTGCGGTGGCGCAGGATGCTGATCCACGCGTTCACCGCCCCGAGCAGGAAGATCGCCGCCGTCCAGCCGGCCAGCACCGCCGTCCGGCCGGGCACCAGGCCGTCGTCGACGGCGCGCGCCATCAGGTACGGCGTCGCGGCCATCAGCGTCAGCCAGACACTGCCCAGCAGCGCCCCGGCCAGCGACCGGCCCGGCTGGGCGCGCACCAGCCACCACAGGTAGTACCAGCCGCCGCGCGTGTCGGGCGTGCCCGGATCCTCGTACGCGTCGATCACCTGCGAGCCCCCGATCCGTCGGTCAAGCCAGACTGTCCCGCCACGCCCGGTGCAGATCCGCGAACCTGCCGGTCCCGGCGACGAGGTCGGCCGGGCGGCCGTCCTCGACGATCCGGCCGTGCTCCATCACCAGCACCCGGTCGGCGATCTCCACGGTGGACAGCCGGTGCGCGATCACCACCGCCGTACGGCCCCTGAGCACGGTCCCCATCGCCCGCTGCACGGCCCGCTCCCCGGGGACGTCCAGCGAACTGGTCGCCTCGTCGAGGATCAGCACCGCCGGGTCGGCGAGCAAGGCGCGTGCGAACGCGACCAGTTGGCGCTGCCCCGCCGAAATGCGCCCGCCGCGCTTGCGGACGTCCGTGTCGTAGCCGTCGGGCAGGGCCGCGACGAACTCGTGCGCGCCGATCGCCTTCGCCGCCTGCTCGATCTCCTCACGGGTGGCGTCCGGCCGGCCGATCGCGATGTTGTCGGCGACCGTGCCGGAGAACAGGAACGCCTCCTGGGTGACCATCACCACCCCGCGCCGCAGTTCCGGCACGCTCAGTTCGCGCAGGTCCACGCCGTCCAGGAGGACCCGGCCCTCGGACGGGTCGTAGAAACGGGCGAGGAGCTTGGCGAGGGTCGACTTGCCGGCGCCGGTGGAGCCGACCACCGCGACCGTCTGTCCGGCGGGGAGGGTGAGGTCGAAACGGGGGAGCACCTCGCCGCCGGTGCGGTAGGCGAACCGGACGCCGTCGAAGACGACCTCGCGACCCGGCAGGTCGGTCGCCGGCGGGGGCAGCTCCCGCGGCACCGGGGGCTCCGGGACCGACGGGGTCTGGGCCAGCAGGCCCGCGATCTTCTCCAGCGAGGCCGCCGCCGACTGGTACGAGTTGAGGAACATGCCGAGGCGGTCGATCGGGTCGTACAGCCGCCGCAGATAGAGCACGGCGGCGGCCAGGACGCCCAGTTCCAGCGAGCCGGACGCCACCCGGTAGGCGCCCCACAGCACGATCGCCGCGACCGCGGTGTTCGCGACCAGCCGGGAGCCGACCACGTAGCGGGCCATCTCCAGGAGCGCGTCGCCGTTGGTGCGCTCGTGGCGGCGGTTCAGCACGGCGAACTCGGCGTCGTTGGCGGCCTCCCGGCGGAACGCGCGCACCGGGCGGATGCCGTTCATCGTCTCCACGAACTTCACGATCACCGCCGCGATCGCCGTTGAGCGCGCCTTGTACACCTGGACGGCCCGCCGCTGGTAGAGCCGCACCAGCAGGTACAGCGGCACGAAGGAGGCGACGGCGACCGCGCCGAGGCCCGCGTCCAGCCAGAGCAGCATCGCCGAGATGTAGACGAAGGAGAGGATGACCGTGATCAGCTCCTGGAGCCCCTCGTTCAGCAGCTCGCGCAGCGACTCGACGTCCGTGGTGGAGCGGGAGATGAGCCGGCCGGACGTGTACCGCTCGTGGAAGTCGACGCTCAGCGCCTGGGCGTGCCGGAAGATGCGGCCCCGCAGGTCGAGCAGCACGTCCTGGCTGACCCGCGCGGACGCCTCGATGAACGCGAACTGGAGGCCGCCGGAGAGCAGCGCGCACAGGCCGTACCCGGCCGCGACCGCGATCAGCGGGCCGTGGTCGTGGTGCCGGAACGCCGGTACGGCCCGGTCGATGGCGTACGCCACCAGCAGGGGTCCGGCCTGCACCGCGGCCTGCTGGAGCAGCAGGAGCAGGGTGGCGACGGCGACCCGCGCCTTCATGGGGGCGAGGAGCGAGCGGAGCAGGTCGGCCGTGGCGCCGGGCGGGGTGGGCAGGACGTCCCGGTCGAAGGGGTCGCCGTCCCGGGAGGGCCGGCCGGGCAGTTCGTCGTCCTCGTCGGAGGCGGGCAGGGAGGTGGCGGCGGTCATCGGCGGTGATCCTCCCCGGACATCAGGTGGGCGTACTCCGCGTTGTCGCGCAGCAGTTCGTGGTGGGTGCCGACGGCGGTGACACGGCCGCCGGAGAGCAGGGCGACGCGGTCGGCGAGCAGGACGGTGGAGGGACGGTGGGCGACGATCAGTGCGGTGGTGTCGGCGAGGACCTCGCGCAGGGCGGCCTCCACCGCGGCCTCCGTGTGGACGTCGAGGGCGGACAGCGGGTCGTCGAGGACGAGGAACCGCGGGCGGCCGACGACCGCCCGGGCGAGCGCGAGGCGCTGGCGCTGGCCGCCCGAGAGGCTGAGGCCCTGCTCGCCCACCTGGGTGCCGGTGCCCTGCGGGAGGGCGTGCACGAAGTCGGCCTGCGCGACGGCGAGGGCCCGTGCCAGCTCGGGTTCGCCCGCGCCGTCCCCGGCTCCCATCAGCACGTTCTCGCCGACGGAGGCGGAGAACAGGGTGGGTTCCTCGAAGGCCACGGCGACCAGGGAACGGAGTTCCTCGCGGGGCATGGCGGTGATGTCCCGGCCGTCGAGGGTGATCCGCCCGGAGGTGACCTCGTGCAGGCGGGGGACGAGCGCGGTGAGCGTGGTCTTGCCGCTGCCGGTGGCGCCGACGAGGGCCATGGACTCGCCGGGGCGGATGTGGAGGTCGACGAGGTCGAGTGTGGGCGTGGCGTCGGGGGCGGCGTCGGGGTAACGGAAGCGCACGTTCTCGAAGCGGATGCCGTCGGGTTCGGGGGCCGGTCCGTTGTCGGGTGCGGCGCCGTCGTGGCTGTTCGCGCCGTTCCCCGCGCCCCTTACGGGGCGCTGTCCGGGGGCCGGTTGCGGAGCGCCCCGTAGGGGCGCGGGGAACTGCGCGCTCAGCCCCCACGCACCCGCACGCGACAACGAACCGGCGTCCTCCTCCACCGCGTCCCGCACCTCGAAGTACCGCTCCGTCGCCGTCACCGCTTCCTGGCTCATCGCGAGCAGGAACCCGATCGACTCCACCGGCCATCTCAGCGCCAGTGCCGTCGACAGGAACGCCACCAGGGTCCCGGCGCTCAGGTCGCCCTCCGCGACCTGCACCGAACCCCACAGCAGGGCCGCCCCGACGGCCACCTCCGGCAGCGTCACGATGACGCCCCAGATCGTCGCCAGCATCCGCGCCTTGCGCAGCTCCGTGCCCCGCAGGGTGCGGACCAGGTCGCGGAACGCGCGTGCCTGACTGCGGTGGCGGCCGAAGCCCTTGATGATGCGGATGCCGAGCACGCTCTCCTCGACCACCGTCGTCAGGTCGCCGACCTGGTCCTGGGCGAGCCGGGCCACCGTCGCGTACCGCTTCTCGAAGAGCACGCACGTCCAGACGACCGGGATCGTCGGCAGCAGGACGACCAGCCCCAGCGTCCAGTCCTGCACCAGCATGATCACCACGCCGACGAGGATGGTCACCCCGTTGACCAGCAGGAAGGTCAGCGGGAAGGCGAGGAACATGCGGAGCAGCATGAGGTCGGTGGTGGCCCGGGACAGCAACTGGCCGGAGGCCCACCGGTCGTGGAAGGCGATCGGCAGCCGCTGGAGACGGGCGTAGAGGCCGGCCCGCATCGACGCCTCGACGTGGGAGAGGGGTCTGGCGACCAGCCAGCGGCGCAACCCGAAGAGCAGCGCCTCCGCCAGTCCGAGCAGCAGCAGGTACAGCGCGCCGAGCCACACCCCGGCCGGGTCGCGGTCGGCCACCGGACCGTCCACGATCCACTTGAGGACGAGGGGGATCACGAGCCCCGTACAGGAGGCGACGATCGCCACGAAGGCGGCGGTGAACAGGCGCATCCGCACCGGCCGTACGTAGGGCCACAGGCGCAGCAGGGTACGGACGGCGGACCGGTCCTCGGTGGTTGCACGTGTCGGAGGCATCAGGGGCGAGCCTACGGATCGGCACTGACAACGCCCACCGAGTTTTGGCCGGACCGCGCTCCGCCGTAGGACCTACGACCAGGGCGTTCGAGCGGTCGTACGACCGGAGGGACCGCATCAGCCGATCGGTCGATGCCGGGTCGAGCGGGGCGGCCGATGCGGCGGACCCGGGCCGGACGGGACCCTCGGAGCATGCCAACCGTCATCGAAGTGACAGATCTGCGGAAGTCCTACGGCGGCCGTGCCGTCGTGGACGGGGTGGGATTCGCCGTCGAGGAGGGGGAGATCTTCGGGATCCTCGGTCCGAACGGTGCCGGCAAGACCACCACCGTCGAGTGCGTGGAGGGGCTGCGGGTGCCGGACGGCGGCCGGGTCCGGGTCGCCGGGCTCGACCCCGTCGCCGAGCACGAGGAGGTCACCCGGGTCCTGGGCGCCCAGCTCCAGCAGAGCGAACTCCAGCCGAAGCTCACCGTCCGCGAGGCCCTCGACCTGTACGCCTCCTTCCACCCGGGTCCGGCCGACTGGCGGCCCCTCGCCGAGCGCCTCGGGCTCACCCCGAAGCTCACCACCCGGTTCGGCAGGCTCTCCGGCGGCCAGCGGCAACGCCTGTTCATCGCCCTGGCGTTGATCGGCAGCCCGCGTGTCGTCGTCCTCGACGAGCTCACCACCGGACTCGACCCGCGCGCCCGGCGCGACACCTGGGCGCTGATCGAGGACGTCCGGGACCGTGGCGTCACCGTGCTGCTCGTCACCCACTTCATGGAGGAGGCGCAGCGGCTCTGCGACCGGATCGCGGTGATCGACAAGGGCAGGGTGGCCGCCCTGGACACCCCGGCCGGGCTGATCCGCCGCAGCGCCGGGGCCACCGTCATCAGCTTCACCCCGTCCGCCCCGCTGGACGACCACGACCTCGCCGCCCTCCCGGCGCTCGCCTCCGTCGAACGCAAGGACGGCCGGATCACGCTGGCCGGCACCGACGAGACCGTGAACGCCGTCATCACCCTGCTCGCCCGCCACCGCGTCACCGCCCACCAGCTGCGCGTCGTGGACGCGACCCTCGACGACGCCTTCCTCGACCTGACGAAGGAGGAAGCGGTATGAACACCGCCGTCCTGCGCACCGAGTTCCGCCTGTTCTGCCGGGAACCCGGCGCCGTCTTCTGGGTGTTCCTGTTCCCGACCCTGCTCCTGGTGATCCTCGGCTCCATCCCCTCGTTCCGGAACACCGACTCCGCGCTGGGCGGGCTGCGGCCCGTCGACGCGTACGTGCCCATCGCCGTGCTGATCGCCCTGATCATGTCCGGGGTGCAGACCCTGCCGCAGGCGCTCACCGGCTACCGCGAGCGGGGCATCCTGCGCCGGATGCGGCTCACGCCCGTCCAGCCCTCGGCGCTGCTGTCCGCGCAGATGGCGGTGCAGGGCACGGTCGCGCTGGGCTCGGCGCTGCTCGCGCTCCTCGTCGGCAGGCTCGCCTTCGACGTCCGGCTGCCGAAGCAGCCCGGCGGCTACCTGCTGGCGCTGCTGCTCGCGGCGGCGGCCGCCCTCGCCCTCGGCTCCGTCGTCTCGGCGCTGTCCCGCACCACGAAGATCGCGAGCGCGATCGGCTCGGCGGTGTTCTTCCCGATGATGTTCTGCGCGGGGGTGTGGATCCCGGTGCGGGAGATGCCGCACACCATGGCCCGGGTGGTCCAGCTGACCCCCTTCGGCGCGGCGGCCCGCGCCCTGGACCAGGCCGCCGCCGGACACTGGCCGGGCTGGGACCACCTGGGGGTGCTCGCGCTCTGGGCGGTGCTGCTCACGGCGGGCGCGGCTCGCTGGTTCCGCTGGGAGTAGGCGGACAGGCCGTGCAGACTGGCGACATGACCACGGTGGACGGCCAGATCGACCGGCGCTGGGAGCAGTTGCACACCTGGGGGCCGTACGGGCTGCTCGGCGTCGGCGTCGTCCTGGGGGTGGCCTCCGCGGACCCGGGCACCGCGCCGGCCACGTGGTACACGGCCTGGTCCCTGGTCGGTGCCGCGCTCGCCCTCCAGCTCTGGTGGCACGGCACCCGGGTGCGCCGTCCCGGTCGCGGCCGTACGCCGTCCCGGGCCGGAACCGCCTACTACGCCGTGCGCTGGGCCCTCGCCTTCGTCCTCACCTGGCTCAACCCGTTCTTCGCGTTCTACGCCGCCGCCGGCTACATGGACGCCGACGAGACGCTGCCGCCCAGATGGCAGCGGTTCGGCCTGTTCGCCAGCGCGGTCACCGTGGCCGGCGCGCAGGCCGGCGGGCTGCCGCTGTCCGGCGTGGTCCAGTGGCTCCTCTTCATCCCGCTGCTGGTCGCCAACTCCGGCCTGCAACTGGTCGTCGCCCACCTCGACGAACAGGAGCGGCGGCGCTCGCACGAGCGCACCGAGACCATCGCCGAACTGGAGCGCACCAACACCGCCCTCCAGCAGGCCCTCGACGAGAACGCGGCGCTGCACGCCCAGCTCCTCGTCCAGGCACGGGAGGCCGGGGTCGCCGACGAACGGCGGCGGCTGGCCGCCGAGATCCACGACACCCTCGCCCAGGGCCTGGCCGGGATCATCGCCCAGCTCCAGGTCGTCCTCAACACCCCCGACCCGGAGACGGCCGGTGACCACACGGCGCGCGCCCTGGCCCTCGCCCGGCACAGCCTGGGCGAGGCCCGCCGGTCCGTGCACAACCTCGCCCCGGTCGCCCTGGAGCACGACGGCCTGCCGGAGGCGCTGCGCAAGACGGTCGCCGAATGGGGCGAACGGACCGGTGTGCGCGCCGAGTTCACCCTCACCGGCACCGCCGAGCAGCTGCACGGCGAGGTCGCGGCCACCCTCCTGCGCATCGTCCAGGAGGCCCTGTCCAACGCGGCCCGGCACGCACGCGCGGCCCGGGTCGGGGTCACCCTCTCCTACCTGGGCGACGAGGTCATCCTCGACATCCGCGACGACGGCACCGGCTTCGACCTGCTCGCCGTGCCCGTCCGCAGCCGCGCCGGCGGCTTCGGCCTCGACGGGATGCGGGCCCGCGCCGAACGCATCGCGGGCACTCTGACCGTGGAGTCCGAACCGGGGCTCGGCACGGCCCTGTCGGCACGCGTACCGTTGGTCCGTCATGACAGCTGACCCCTCGATCTCCCTGCTGATCGTCGACGACCACCCCGTCGTCCGCGACGGCCTGCGCGGCATGTTCGAGTCCGCGCCCGGCTTCACGGTCCTCGGCGAGGCGTCGAACGGCGGCGAGGCCGTCGCCCTCACCACCGCCCTCGACCCGGACGTCGTCCTCATGGACCTGCGGATGCCGGGCGGCGGCGGGGTCGACGCCATCCGCGAACTGACCCGGCGGGGCGCCCGCGCCCGGGTCCTCGTCGTCACCACGTACGACACCGACACCGACACCCTGCCCGCGATCGAGGCGGGCGCGACCGGCTACCTCCTCAAGGACGCCCCGCGCGAGGAGCTGTTCACCGCCGTCCGGGCGGCCGCCCAGGGCCGTACCGTGCTCTCCCCGGCCGTCGCCTCCCGGCTGGTCTCCGCCGTCCGCGCCCCCGGCGCCCCCGGCAACGAACCGCTCTCCGCCCGCGAACGCGAGGTGCTGGCCCTGGTCGCCCGGGGCACCTCCAACCGCGAGATCGCCCGCGAACTCTTCATCAGCGAGGCCACGGTGAAGACCCACCTCACCCACCTGTACACCAAACTGGGCGTCAACGACCGCGCGGCCGCGGTCGCGACGGCCTACCAGCGGGGCATCCTCGGCTAGCGACACAGCCCTGAGAGGCCGGGGCGGTTCAGCCGGCCACCCTGAGCAGCAGGACCGACCGGGCCGGCACCGTGACCGACGTCCCCGCCCGGTGCACCGCCCCGGGCGCCTCGTGCTGCTCCTCCCGTGCGGTGTCCACGAGCACCTCGTAGCGTTCCGCCCACGGCGGCCCCGGCAACAGGAACTCCACCGGCCGGTCACCGGCGTGCAGGACGGTCAGGAAGCTGTCGTCCACGACCGGCGCCCCGCGCTCGTCGCGCCCGGGGATGTCCCGCCCGGAGAGGTACATGCCGAGCGTGGCGGCCGGCGCGTACCAGTCGCCCTCCGTCATCTCGGTGCCGCGGGCCGTGAACCAGGCCAGGTCGCGCAGTCCGTCCGCCGAGTGCGCGCGTCCGGAGAAGAAGGCGCGGCGGCGCAGCACCGGGTGGCGGTGGCGGAGCCGGATGAGGCGGGCGGTCAGGTCGAACAGCGGCCGCCACTCGGGATCGTCCAGCAGGCTCCAGTCCAGCCAGCTGATCTCGTTGTCCTGGCAGTAGGCGTTGTTGTTGCCGCGCTGGGTGCGGCCCAGCTCGTCACCGGCGACCAGCATCGGGACGCCCGTCGACAGCAGCAGCGTGGTCAGCAGGTTCCGCAACTGCCGCCTGCGCAGCGCCCGTACGGCCCGGTCCTCGGTCTCGCCCTCCACCCCGCAGTTCCAGGAGCGGTTGTCCCCCGAGCCGTCCCGGTTGTCCTCGCCGTTGGCCTCGTTGTGCTTGGACTCGTACGACACCAGGTCGCGCAGCGTGTACCCGTCGTGCGCGGTGACGAAGTTGACGGAGGCGTACGGGCGGCGCCCGCCCCAGGCGTAGAGGTCGCTGGAGCCGGACAGGCGGTAGCCGAGGTCGTGGACGTCGGGGAGGGCGCCGCGCCAGAAGTCCCGGACCGCGTCCCGGTAGCGGTCGTTCCACTCGGTCCACAACGGCGGGAAGGCGCCCACCTGGTAGCCGCCGGAGCCCACGTCCCAGGGTTCGGCGATCAGCTTCACCCGGCGCAGCACCGGGTCCTGGGCGATGACGGCCAGGAACGGGGAGAGCATGTCGACGTCGTGCATCGAGCGGGCCAGCGCCGCCGCCAGGTCGAAGCGGAAGCCGTCCACGCCCATCTCGGTGACCCAGTAGCGCAGCGAGTCGGTGATCAGGCGCAGCACGTGCGGCCGCACCACGTGCAGGGTGTTGCCGCAGCCGGTGTAGTCGGCGAAGCGGCGGGCGTCGTCCTGGAGCCGGTAGTAACCCCGGTTGTCGATGCCCTTGAGGGACAGCGTCGGACCCAGCTCGCCCGCCTCCGCGGTGTGGTTGTAGACCACGTCGAGGACGACCTCGATGCCGGCCGCGTGCAGCGCCCGCACCATCCGCTTGAACTCGCCGACCTGCTGTCCCGTCGTACCGGAGGCCGCGTAGGCCGCGTGCGGGGCGAAGTAGCCGATGGAGTTGTAGCCCCAGTAGTTCCGCAGGCCGCGCCCGAGCAGGTGGTCCTCGTGGGCGAACTGGTGGACGGGCAGCAGTTCCACGGCCGTCACCCCCAGCTTCACGAGGTGCTCGACCGCCGCCGGGTGCGCGAGGCCCGCGTAGGTGCCGCGCAGTTCCTCGGGTATGCCCGGGTGCAGCCGGGTGAAGCCGCGCACGTGCAGCTCGTAGATGACGGAGTCCGCCCACGGCGTCTTCGGGCGGCGGTCGTCGGACCAGTCGTCGTCGTCGTGGACGACCACGCCCTTGGGGACGTACGGCGCCGAGTCCCGGTCGTCGCGGACCGTGTCGGCGACCTGCTGGTCGGGCCAGTCCCGGACGTGCCCGTACACCTCGGGCGGCAGCGCGAACTCGCCGTCCACCGCCCGCGCGTACGGGTCCAGGAGCAGCTTCGCCGGGTTCCACCGGGCGCCCGTCCACGGGTCCCAGCGGCCGTCCACCCGGTAGCCGTACCGCTGCCCCGGCAGCACACCGGGCACGAACCCGTGCCAGATCTCGTGCGTGAGTTCGGTCAGCCGGATCTGGGTCTCCCGCCCCCGCTCGTCGAAGAGGCACAGCCGGACCGCCTCCGCCCCGGCCGCCCACAGCGCGAAGTTGGTGCCCGCCACCCCGTCGGGACCGACCCGGAACCGGGCGCCCAGCGGTGTCGAGGCCCCCGGCCACGCGGACGGGACGGGCAGCGGCGTCCCGTTCACCGCGGGGGCGTCCGCCCGCGGGGCCCGCGCCCGTGCTCCCTGCTGCTCGGCTGCGCTCGTCACGTGTCGGCCCCTTTTTTGTTTCGCGGCTCGCCGACCCCCGGGGCGCACCGAACCCGCGTCCGGGCGGCCGGCCGCACCCGGGCTCCCGGTCCCGGGCACGGCCGGCCGCTCGCCACGGACCCGCCCGCGGCGGCTCGTCCACGGGCCCGGCGGCTCCCCAGCTCGTCGTCCTTCCCTCTGTTCTGCCCAGTGCCGGCGTCGCACTCACGTTTCCCCGGGGCATGCCCGATCGTTAGCGGCACGTGACGCATGCACAAGGGCGCGCACGGCGCGCGGGGGCCGCGCTGGCCGCGGTACTGACATGGGCGGGACTGCTGGCGGGCGCCGCCGGCTGTTCCGTCGGCGACAAGGCCCCACTGGGCGTCGACCACGTCCTCGGGGGCGCGCCACCGGCCCCCGAGGACGTCATCCGGATCTCCCCGGACGACGGCACCAAGGCGGTACGCCCCGGCGCGGGGCTGACCGTACGGGTGCCCGGCGGCCGTCTGGAGTCGGTGAGCGTCGTCAGGTCCCAGGACGCCCAGGACTTCCCGGTGCCGGGGCACGTCGCCGACGACGGCACGACCTGGCGGCCCGACGATCCGAAGCTCGCGCTCGCCGCCAAGTACACGGTGGACGCGGTCGCCCTGGACGGTTCGGGACGCCGCTCCGCCCGCCACACCACCTTCACCACGCTCGTCCCCGACGAACGCTTCATCGGGTACGTCACCCCGGAGAACCGCGCCACCGTGGGCACCGGGATGATCGTGTCGCTCGCGTTCAGCCGCGACATCGACAACCGCGCCGCCGTCGAACGCGCCGTGCGGGTCACCGCCCGACCCGCCGTCGAGGTCCGCCCGCACTGGTTCGGCAAGAACCGCCTCGACTTCCGCCCCGAGCACTACTGGCAGCCCGGCACGGTCGTCACCGTCGACCTGAGGCTCCGTGACGTCGAGGCGGCCCGGGGCGTCTACGGCCTGCAGTACAAGACGTTCACCTTCACCGTCGGCCGCAGTCAGGTCTCCCTCGTCGACGCGGCCAGGCACACCATGGAGGTCCGCCGCGACGGCGAGCTGCTCGCCACCGTGCCGATCACCGCGGGCGCGCCCGCGCACACCACCTACAACGGGAAGATGGTGGTGATGGAGATGCACGAGGTCACCCGCATGAACAGCCGCACGGTCGGCTTCGGCGGCGAGTACGACATCCCGGACGTCCCGCACGCCCTCAAACTCACCGACTCCGGCACCTTCCTGCACGGCAACTACTGGGCGCCGGACGCCCCGGGGCACGTCAACGTCAGCCACGGCTGCGTGGGCCTGCGCGACGTGAAGGGCGGCAGCTCCCAGACGCCCGCGGGCTGGTTCTACGACCGCAGCCTGGTCGGGGACGTGGTCGAGGTCGTCAACAGCAACGACAGGACGGTCGCCGCCGACAACGGTCTCGGCGGGTGGAACATGGGCTGGAAGGAGTGGAAGGCGGGCGGCGCGGCCGGCTGACCGGGGGGAACCGGGCCGGTGGTGGGGGCGGAAGTTGCGACGCAACGGTGACATTCGCCCAACACCAAGCTCAAAACCCTGCGGTTACTATGCGCCAATGCGCGCGCTGAACGCGCCGGGGTGGGCCTGTGACCAGGTCCTGGGAGGGGAGAACGACGTGAACGTGCGGCCGATATCGGGGGCATCGGTTCGGACTCGGAGGGCTCGGGGGGCGAGGCTGGCGCTCATATCCTCGGTCCTGCTGGTGGCCGTCACCGCGTGCGGGGGCGGCTCCTCCGACAAGGGGGCCGGGGACGGCGACAAGCAGAAGGACTCCACCACGCAGGCGAGCAAGCAGTCCGTCGCCACGGTCAGCATCACCCCCAGGTCCGGCGCGACCGGCGTGGACACCAGCGGGGCGCTCAAGGTGACCGCCGCCCGGGGCAAGCTGACCGATGTCGAGGTCAAGGACGCCAAGGGCGACAAGGTGGCCGGGACCATAGCCGCGGACGGCGTCAGCTGGACGCCGTCCCTCCACCTCGCCAGCTCGACGAAGTACACCGTGCACGCGGTGGCCAAGGACGCCGAGGGCCGGGAGTCCGCGGAGGACTCCACGTTCACGACCCTCACCCCGAAGAACACGTTCGTCGGCTACTTCACGCCGGAGGACGGTTCCACGGTCGGGGTCGGGATGCCGTTCTCGATCCGCTTCACCCGCGGCATCACCGCTCCGGACGCCGTCGAGAAGGCCATCACCGTCAAGACCGAACCGGCCGTCGACGTGCAGGGCCACTGGTTCGGCAACGACCGCCTCGACTTCCGCCCCGAGCACTACTGGAAGTCCGGTACGAAGGTCTCCGTCACCCTCGACCTCGACGGCGTCGAGGGCCGCGACGGGGTCTACGGCAAGCAGTCCAAGACCGTGAACTTCACGATCGGCCGCAACCAGGTCTCCGTCGTCGACGCCAAGAAGCACACGATGAAGATCATGCAGGACGGCAAGGTCGTCAAAACCCTCGCGGTGACGACCGGCAAGCCGGGCTACGACACGTGGAACGGCCAGATGGTCATCAGCGAGAAGCTGCGCGTGACCCGGATGAACGGTGAGACGGTCGGCTACGGCGGCGAGTACGACATCAAGGACGTGCCGGACGCGATGCGGCTGACCACGTCGGGGACGTTCATCCACGGCAACTACTGGGGCGGGGACGCCTTCGGCAACTACAACGCCAGCCACGGGTGCGTCGGCCTGCGGGACATCCGCGGCGGCGGCGACCGGTCGGTGCCGGCCGCCTGGTTCTTCGACCACTCCATCGTCGGGGACGTGGTGACGGTGAAGAACTCCCACGACCGGACCGTGTCGCCGGACAACGGGCTCAACGGGTGGAACATGTCGTGGGCGGACTGGACCAAGTAGTCCGCCAGGCGGCCTCGGTGAACGCCCGCTAACCTGCGGGGCATGACTGTAACCCTCGAAGTCGCCGAAGGTGTCGGTACGATCCGCCTCGACCGGCCGCCCATGAACGCGCTGGACGTCGCCACCCAGGACCGGATCCGGGAGCTGGCGCAGGAGGCCACCCGTCGCGAGGACGTCCGTGCCGTCGTCGTCTACGGCGGCGAGAAGGTCTTCGCGGCGGGCGCCGACATCAAGGAGATGCAGAACATGGACCACGCGGCGATGGTCCTGCGCGCCCGTGACCTCCAGGACTCCTTCACCGCCGTCGCCCGCATCCCCAAGCCGGTCGTCGCCGCCGTCACCGGCTACGCGCTGGGCGGTGGTTGCGAACTCGCCCTGTGCGCCGACTACCGGATCGCCGCCGACAACGCCAAGCTCGGGCAGCCCGAGATCCTGCTCGGGCTGATCCCGGGGGCCGGCGGCACTCAGCGGCTGCCCCGGCTGGTCGGCCCCTCCAGGGCCAAGGACCTGATCTTCACCGGCCGGATGGTCAAGGCCGACGAGGCGCTCGCCATCGGCCTGGTCGACCGGGTCGTACCCGCCGCCGACGTCTACGGCGAGGCGCACGCCTGGGCCGCCAGGCTCGCCCAGGGGCCCGCGATCGCGCTCCGGGCCGCCAAGGAGGCGATCGACACCGGCGTCGAGACCGACCTGGAGACCGGCCTCGCCGTCGAACGGAACTGGTTCGCGGGCCTGTTCGCGACCGAGGACCGGGAGCGCGGCATGCGGAGCTTCGTGGAGGAAGGGCCCGGCAAGGCCAAGTTCCTGTGATCTTCACCCTGTTGTGAATGGGCCGAAGCACTTGCAATTGACGTGATGTCTGATTCCGGGTCCCTCGATGGGGCGGTTTATGGGAGCCTTAAGGCACCCTTAATTCTGTCTTGTCGAGGGGGCCCGTCGCTTGCCCGGAGATGAGTCGTCGCCGCAGGTGGAGAGGGGTGTCAGGGCCCCCGAAATGCCATTGGCATATGCCGATCGACGGTCGGCGGGGCAGGCCTCCCCGGGGGCCTATTCCTCCGGAACGGCCCCGCGGTGTGCTCCGGACGGCCATGATGGGGGCATGGCGGGGCTGGAGGGCATCGAACAGCCGCGGGGACACAGCCGTGCGGCCGCGGCGCGGTGGTCGCCTGCGGTCGAGGACGAGCAGGCGCTCAAGGCGATCGAACTGTTCGGCAACCCGACGGAGGCGGAGGTTCCGCTGCCGTCCCGCCCCGAGTCCGCCGCGACCGCCCGCCGGCTGGCCCAGGTCGTCATCCTCCGCCAGTGGCGCCTCACCCCCAAGATGACGGAGGACGCGGTCTTACTCGTCTCCGAACTGGTGGGCAACGCGGTGCGACACACCGGCGCCCGGGTCTTCGGCCTGCGGATGCGCCGCCGCCCCGGCTGGATCCGGGTGGAGGTGCGCGATCCGTCGCGCGGACTGCCGTGCCTGATGCCGGTTCAGGAGCTGGACATCAGCGGCCGGGGCCTGTTCCTGGTCGACAAGCTGTCCGACAGATGGGGAGTCGACCTGCTCCCGCGGGGCAAGACGACGTGGTTCGAGATGCGGGTGGCCGACCGCTAGGCACGTCAATGGCCACTTTTCTTACCTTATCCCCCTTAAATAGGGCAAGTGACCCCCACCAACCGACGTGACGTCCTCCGAGCAGGCGCCGGCCTGGTCGCCGGAGGCGCCATGGCCACCGGTTGCGGCAACACCGGTACGGCCAGCGCAGCACCGCCCACCGACACCCCCGCCCCCACCTCCGCCCCGGCGTCCCCCGACCGTCTCCCCGCGCAAGTCACCCACGGCCCCCGCGACCGCGCGAACGTCGCGCTCACCTTCCACGGCCAGGGCGACCCCGCCCTCGCCACCCAGCTCCTCACCACCGCCGAGCAGCACGGCGCCCACCTGACCGTCCTGGCCGTCGGCAGCTGGCTCGACGCGTATCCCACCATCGCCCGCCGCATCCTCGACGGCGGCCACGACCTGGGAAACCACACGCAACGGCACATCTCCATCAACGCCATGGCGGAGGACGGCGCACGCAAGGAGATCACCGACTGCGCCGACCGCCTGCGACGGCTCACCGGCTCGATCGGCCGCTGGTTCCGCCCGTCCAGGGCGGCGACCGCCTCACCGCTGGTCGCCCGCCTCGCCGCCGCGGCCGGATACCCGCACGTGCTGTCGTACGACGTCGACTCGCTCGACTACACCAGCCCCGGCGCGCCGGCCATCACCCGCAAGGTGCTCGCGGAGGTCAGGGGCGGCTCCGTCGTGAGCATGCACCTCGGGTATCCCGACACGATCGCCGCCCTCCCCGTCGTACTCCAAGAACTCCACCGCCGTGGACTGCGCGCGGTCACCACCACGGAGCTGCTGAGCTGATGCGAACCAAGAAAGCCGCCCCTCTGCTGGCCGCGGGCGCCGCCCTCACCGCCCTCGCGCTGCTGTCCGCGTGCAGCGGCGACTCCGACCGTCCCGCGGCCGCCGGCAGCACCGCTCCGGCGCGGCCACAGGCCAGGCAGGAGGAACCGGCCGTCGACGGACTGCCGGGCATGCCCCCGGTCCTCGACCCCAAGGACATGTACGCGGCCGACCGGCCCGGCCTGCTCTCCCCGGTCGTCAAGGGCTTCCCGTCCCTGGTCTACGTCCCCAACACCAACTCCGACACGGTCTCGGTGATCGACCCGAAGACGTACCGGGTGATCCGGACCATCCCCGTCGGCCGGCAGCCGCAGCACGTGGTGCCGTCCTGGGACCTGAAGACCCTGTGGGTCAACAACGACCTCGGCAACAGCCTCACCCCCATCGATCCGAGAACCGGTGAGGCGGGCCGGCCGGTCGCCGTGCACGACCCGTACAACCTGTACTTCACCCCCGACGGCAAGTACGCGATCGTGATGGCCTCCAACGACCGCGAGCTGGTCTTCCGGGACGCGCACACCATGAAGACCGTCAAGGCCCTCCCGGTCAGCTGCTACGGCGTCAACCACGCCGACTTCTCCATCGACGGCAAGTACTTCATCGTCTCCTGCGAGTTCAGCGGCGAACTGCTCAAGGTGGACACGGCGCGGATGGAGGTGCTCCGGCAGGAGAAGCTGCCGTTCCACGGCGCGATGCCGCAGGACGTCAAGGCCTCTCCGGACGGCAAGCGGTTCTACATCGCCGACATGATGGCCGACGGGCTGTGGGTCCTGAACGGCGACACTTTCGCCAAACCCACCTTCCTGGCCACCGGCAAGGGCGCCCACGGGCTGTACGTCAGCCGGGACTCCCGCCGGATGTACATCTCCAACCGGGGCGAGGGCACCATCTCCGTCTTCGACTTCGCGCAGGACCGGCTGACCGACAAGTGGCGGCTGCCGGGCGGCGGCAGCCCGGACATGGGCGGGGTGTCGGCGGACGGCAAGGTGCTCTGGCTGTCCGGCCGGTACAACTCCGAGGTGTACGCCATCGACACCGGCACCGGCACCGAAATCGCCCGCATCCACGTCGGCAGCGGCCCGCACGGACTGGCCGTCTACCCGCAGCCGGGCCGCTACTCGCTCGGCCACACCGGGGTCTTCCGCTGACCGCGGGACAACAGGACACGCCGCTGGACGAGTGACGGTCCCCGAGGCGGCCCGGCCGGGCCGACATCGTGCTGCCATGTTCACCACTCGTCTGCGGCGGCGTGCCGCTGCCGCCGTCCTGTCCCTCGCCGCCGTCTTCGCGACCACGGCCGCCGTACCGTCGACGGCGACCGCGAGCGCCACCCCCGCCCGGGCCGCCGCGCCCGCCTGTCCCCAGTTCGAGGACAAGCTCAAGGCCGCCGCCGACCACGACGTCGACGTCGACCGGATCACCCCGGCCCCGGTCTGGCGCACCACCTGCGGCACCCTCTACCGCAGCGACAGCCGCTCGCCCGACAAGGTCTTCCCGGTCGGCTTCCTCCCCAAGGACGTCGCGACCGGCCAGTACGACATCGAGCAGTACGTCCTCGTCAACCAGCCCTCCCCGTACGTCTCGACGACCTACGACCACGACCTCTACAAGACCTGGTACAAGTCCGGCTGGAACTACTACATCGACGCCCCCGGCGGCGTCGACGTCAACAGGACCATCGGCGACACCCACCGCTGGGCCGACCAGGTCGAGGTGGCCTTCCCCGGCGGTGTCGCCCGGCAGTACATCATCGGCGTGTGCCCGGTCGACAAGGTCAGGAAGGTCGAGATCATGGACGACTGCCGGAGCAACCCGTACTACGAACCCTGGCACTGAGGCCGGGCAGCTCAGGTCCTGAGCAGCAGCGCCTCGGCGCCCACCGGAACGTAGCCGGCCGCCTGGAACGCCCGGACACTGCGGGCGTTCCCCGGGGCGACCTGCGCCCACAGCGGCTCCCCGGCGAGCTGCCGGGCGGCCGTCACCAGGGCGCGGCCCAGCCCCCGCCGCGCCCCCTCGGCCACCTCCACCGAGACCTCCAGGCGCCCCGCCACACCACGGCCCAGGACGACCACCCCGCCGTCCGCCGCCCAGGCCCGCACCTCGTCGCGGCGGTTCCGGGCGTAGGCGACCCGGGAGTGGCCGGCGCCGGTGACCTCGGTGAGCGGCAGGTCCGGGCGGCCGGGGAGCGGGGCGGCGACCAGCAGCGCGTCGATCGTCTCCTGCTCCCGTCCGGTGCGGTCCATCAGGGCGGTGAGGAACCGCGCGTTCAGGCTCGCGCACAGGGGATCGCAGGGGACCGCGCGCAGTGCCTCGTACACCCACCGCGGGTCCTCGTCCACGAACACCACCGAGTGCGCGGTGAAGGAGAGCACCCCCGCGTCCCGCGGGGACGGCTGCGGCACGACCGTGGTGCCGCCGTCGGCGGGCGGGAAGACGCCGTCCGCCGCCGCGTCGAGAATCTCCCGCAGAGCCCCTGCCACCGTGCTCCCCGCGTGCTCGGACCGTTAATCTGACCTGCGACAGTACGCCGGTACGGCACCGGTACGACAGCAGAGACACGGACACAGAGGGGCGGATCGGTGGCGGACATCGACGAAGCACGCCAGCAGTTCCAGCGGATCGACGCGGACGGTGACGGTTTCATCACCGCCGCCGAGTTCAAGTCCGCTCTGGCTCAGGGGGGTGACTGGAACGTCACCGACACGGTGGCCGAGGCCGTCATCAGGACCCGCGACCTCAACGGCGACAAGGTTCTGTCGTTCGACGAGTTCTGGGCCTACCTGAGCAAGTGAGGCGTGGGGAGGGGGCGCCCGGCGAACGGGTGAGGGTGCCCCCTGCCCGGAATGAACCGGGCGGACCCGGGGTTGATGCCGGACAGCAGATTCGTATGCGTGTGCATCGACGTAGGGAAGGTCCCTCATGAAGATCGGCATCATCGGCGCGGGCAACATCGGCGGCAACCTCACCCGGCGGCTCACCGCCCTCGGCCACGAGGTGTCCGTGGCGAACTCACGCGGTCCCGAGACGCTCACCGCACTCGTCGAGGAGACCGGGGCGAAGGCGGTACGGGCCGAGGAAGCGGCCCGGGGTGCGCAGGTCGTGGTCGTCACGGTCCCGCTGAAGGCGGTTCCCGACCTTCCCGCCGGCCTCCTGGACGGGGCGGCCGAAGGCGCAGCCGTGATCGACACCGGCAACTACTACCCGCAGCAGCGGGACGGCCGGATCGCCGAGATCGAGGACGACGGCCTGACCGAGAGCCGCTGGACCGAACGGCACCTCGGCCACCCGGTGATCAAGGCGTTCAACGGCACCTACGCCCAGGACATCCTCGACCGCCACCGCCCCGCCGGGGACCCCGACCGCCAGGCCCTGCCGGTCTCCGGCGACGACGAGCAGGCCAAGCGGACCGTCATCGCCCTGATCGACGAACTCGGCTTCGACACGGTCGACAACGGCGGCATCGACGACTCCTGGCGACAGCAGCCGGGCACCCCGGTCTACGGCCTGCGGGCGGGCGTCGAAGAGGTCCGCAAGGCCCTCTCCGAGGCGTCCAGGGAACGGCCGGCGGACTTCCGGGGCTGACGCGCTGCGTGCCGGGGACCGTCCGTCACGCGTCCCCGGCCCACTGCCTGAGCGCGTCCTTGGTCGCGAAGTTCGCGACGTTCTTGTCGTGCGGGTCGCTCGTGTACTGGTGGAACCGCCAGCCGGCCTTGATGCGGGGCCTGCCCGCCGTCACGTAGTCGGCGATCCACAGGCCGTCCCCCGCGTAGGAGGTCCTGTCGACGGTGAGCCAGTAGTTGCGGTTCGTGTAGAGGATCACCCGGTAACCGGGGCGCAGCGCCTTCACCTTGCGGATGAAGGCGTCCTTCTCGGCGTTGCTCGCGTGGGTGCCGTCGCCGGTGGTCTCCCAGTCGACGGCGAGGATGTCGCCCGCCTTCTCGGGGGCGTGCGCGAGGAAGTACTCGGCCTGCGCGGTGAGGTCGCCCGGCCAGAGGAAGTGGTAGAAGCCGACGACCAGTCCGGCGTCCCGGCCCCGCTTCGTCTGGGCGGCGAGTTTCGGATTGACGTACGAACGCCCCTCCGTCGCCTTCACGAAGACGAAGGAGAGGCCGTCCGTGTCGTACGCGGACGACTGGTACGCGCTCACATCGATGCCGTGCAGCATGGGGGGACTCCCTGGGTGCCGGTGGGGGGACAGGAGCTGGAATCTCATGCTCCGTATTCCCTGCCCAGGGGACCGCCGATCCTCATACTTACCGGCCGCTGGTGCAGTACGGCTCAGCGCAGACCCGCGAAGAGGTCGTCCTCGGGCAGGGGCGCGCCGGTGGTGTCGTGGACGCGGACGAACGTCTCCACGCCCATGAGCTCCGTGAACCTCTCCTTGCCCATGCGCAGGAAGAAGATGTTCTCCCCCTGACTGGCGTGCGCGGCCAGCGAGTCGAACTTCCGGCCGCCGAACCCGGTGGTGTCCACCCACGTGGTGATCTCCTCGTCGGGCAGCCCGATCTCGGGCATCGCCGGGTCCTCGGACGGGTCCGGCTCCGGCAGGTCCTCGCCGAACTCGCGCATCACCCGCCCGAACTCCTTCATCATCGAGCGCGGTGCCGTCGTCCAGTACACCTTCGACGCCACGTCGGTCAGCGCCAGCGCGGCCATCGTGATCCGGTGCGCCTGGATGTGGTCGGGGTGGCCGTAGAACCCGTTCTCGTCGTAGGTCACGACAACGTCCGGCCGGTGACGCAGCATCAGCTCGGCCAGCCGGGCGGCCGCCTCGTCCACGGGCGTGCTCCAGAACGATCCCGGCGCCGTGTTGGCGGGCCAGCCCATCATGCCGGAGTCGGCGTAGCCGAGGAGTTCGAGCCGGCCGATCCCCAGGACCTCGCAGCTCGCCTCGAGTTCGCGCCGGCGCAGCGCGGCGACGGCGGCCGGGTCGTGCCCGGGGTCGCCCGGCTTGACACCCCCCGGCCCGTCACCGCAGCCGCCGTCGGTACAGGTGACGAGCACCGTGCGGATGCCCTCCGCCGCATACCGCGCGAGCACACCCCCCGTGCTCGTGGCCTCGTCGTCCGGGTGGGCGTGCACTGCCATCAGCGTCAAGGGCCGCTCGGCCATGGAATCCATCCCCTGGGTCGGTCAACTGATCGACACCAGTCTGCGGCACACCGACGCCCGCACGGCCGCGGCCCCGGCACACCCACGGCGCTGGTCCGGGGCCCGTCCCGTCAGCACTCGATGATGTTCACCGCCAGGCCGCCCCGGGCCGTCTCCTTGTACTTGACGCTCATGTCGGCGCCCGTGTCCTTCATGGTCTTGATGACCTTGTCCAGGGACACCTTGTGGGAGCCGTCGCCGCGCATGGCCATGCGGGCCGCGGTGACCGCCTTGACCGCGGCCATGCCGTTGCGTTCGATGCAGGGGATCTGGACCAGGCCGCCGACCGGGTCGCAGGTGAGGCCGAGGTTGTGCTCCATGCCGATCTCGGCGGCGTTCTCGACCTGTTCCGGAGAGCCGCCGAGGACCTCGGCGAGGGCGCCGGCCGCCATCGAGCAGGCCGAGCCCACCTCGCCCTGGCAGCCGACCTCGGCGCCGGAGATGGACGCGTTCTCCTTGAAGAGCATGCCGATCGCGCCGGCGGCCAGGAGGAAGCGGACCACGCCGTCCTCGTCGGCGCCGGGCACGAAGTTGATGTAGTAGTGCAGGACCGCCGGGATGATGCCGGCCGCGCCGTTCGTGGGCGCGGTCACCACCCGGCCGCCGGCCGCGTTCTCCTCGTTCACGGCCATCGCGTAGAGCGTGATCCACTCCATCGCGTGGGCCAACGGGTCGCCCTCGGCGCGCAGTTGGCGGGCGGTCACGGCGGCCCGGCGCTTCACCCGCAGCCCGCCCGGCAGGATGCCCTCCCGGGACATCCCGCGCGAGACGCACGCCTGCATCACGCGCCAGATGTCCAGCAGCCCGTCGCGGATCTCGTCCTCCGTCCGCCAGGCCCGCTCGTTCTCCAGCATCAGCGCGGAGATCGACAGACCCGTCTCCTTCGTCAGGCGCAGCAGTTCGTCGCCCGTGCGGAAGGGGTACTTCAGGACGGTGTCGTCCAGCTTGATGCGGTCCGCGCCGACGGCCTCCTCGTCCACGACGAACCCGCCGCCGACCGAGTAGTAGGTCCGGGACAGCAGCTCCGCCCCGGAGGCGTCGTACGCCCAGAGCGTCATGCCGTTCGCGTGGTAGGGGAGCGCCTTGCGGCGGTGCAGCTTCAGGTCGTCGTCGAAGGAGAACGCGATCTCGTGCTCGCCCAGGAGCGACAGCCGCCCCGTGGTCCTGATCGTCTCCAGCCGGTCGTCCGCCGTCTCCACGTCCACCGTGCGCGGCGAGGCGCCCTCCAGACCGAGCAGCACCGCCTTCGGGGTGCCGTGGCCGTGGCCGGTGGCGCCGAGGGATCCGTACAGCTCGGCACGTATCCGCGCGACGGAGGGCAGCAGCTCCTCGTTGCGCAGGCGGCGCGCGAAGATCCGGGCCGCGCGCATCGGGCCGACGGTGTGGGAGCTCGACGGGCCGATGCCGATCGAGAACAGGTCGAAGACCGAGATGGCCACGGGAACTCCTTGGAAAAGGGCGGGGGCACACGCCGTCGGGCGCCCCCGCCGGGGAACTACTTGTTCAGACCGGGGTAGAGCGGGTGCTTCGCGGTCAGGGCCTCGACCCGGACCTTCAGCGCCTTCGCGTCGTAGGAAGGCTTCAGCGTCTCGGCGATCACGTCCGCGACCTCGGCGAAGTCCTCGGCCGTGAAGCCGCGGGTGGCCAGCGCCGGGGTGCCGATCCGCAGCCCCGAGGTGACCATCGGCGGGCGCGGGTCGTTCGGGACGGCGTTGCGGTTGACCGTGATGCCGACCTCGTGCAGCCGGTCCTCGGCCTGCTGTCCGTCCAGCTCGGACTCGCGCAGGTCGACGAGGATCAGGTGGACGTCCGTACCACCGGACAGGACGTTCACACCGGCCTCGCGGGCGTCGGCGGCCGTCAGCCGCTCCGCCAGGATGCGCGCTCCCTCCACCGTACGACGCTGGCGCTCCTTGAACTCCTCCGAGGCGGCGACCTTGAAGGAGACCGCCTTCGCCGCGATCACGTGCTCCAGGGGGCCGCCCTGGAAACCCGGGAAGACGGACGAGTTCAGCTTCTTCGCGAAGTCCTTCTTCGCCAGGATGATGCCGCCGCGCGGACCGCCCAGCGTCTTGTGGGTGGTGGAGGTGACCACGTCGGCGTACGGCACCGGGTTCTCGTGCAGCCCCGCCGCCACCAGGCCCGCGAAGTGCGCCATGTCGACCCACAGGAACGCCTCGACCTCGTCGGCGATCCGGCGGAACTCCGCGAAGTCCAGCTGGCGCGGGTACGCCGACCAGCCCGCGATGATCACCTTCGGCCGGTGCTCCTTGGCGAGCCGCTCGACCTCGGCCATGTCGACCAGACCGGAGTCGTCCACGTGGTAGGCGACCACGTCGAACTGCTTGCCGGAGAAGTTCAGGCGCATGCCGTGGGTCAGGTGGCCGCCGTGGGCGAGGTCCAGACCGAGGATGGTGTCCCCGGGCTGGGCCAGCGCGAACAGGGCCGCCTGGTTGGCGGAGGCGCCCGAGTGCGGCTGCACGTTGGCGTACTCGGCGCCGAACAGCTCCTTCACCCGGTCGATGGCGATCTGCTCGGTGACGTCGACGTGCTCGCAGCCGCCGTAGTAGCGGCGGCCCGGGTAGCCCTCGGCGTACTTGTTGGTGAGGACGGAACCCTGGGCCTCCATGACCGCGAGCGGAGCGAAGTTCTCCGAGGCGATCATCTCCAGGGTGGACTGCTGACGCACCAGCTCGGCGTCGACCGCGGCGGCGACCTCCGGGTCGAGCTCGTGCAGGGACGTGTTCAGGACGGACATCTGTTTCTACGACTCCTAAGCCGGTGTTCCTGCGGCCGTCGGCCGGCGGTGGGCGGGGGCGGGGCGGCCCTCAGCCGGCGGTGAAGGCGGTGTACTCGTCGGCGGAGAGCAGGTCGCCCGGCTCGTCCGCGAAGCGCACCTTGAACAGCCAGCCGCCCTCGAAGGGGGCCGAGTTCACCAGCGACGGGTCCTCCACGACGTCCTCGTTGACCTCGGTGACCTCGCCCGTGACCGGCGAGTACAGGTCGGACACCGACTTGGTCGACTCCAGCTCGCCGCAGGTGTCGCCCGCGGTCACCGTGTCGCCGACCGCCGGGAGCTGGACGAAGACGACGTCACCGAGCGCGTTGGCCGCGTGCTCCGTGATGCCGACCTTCGCCACGCCGTCCTCGGCGGCCGACAGCCACTCGTGCTCCTTGCTGTAACGCAGCTGCTGGGGGTTGCTCATGTCCTGAATTCTCCTGTACGCGGGGGAGTGCTGGTGAAGGGGGAACTACGGAAGGCGTGCGCGAGCGGCGACGATGTGCTCGGCGTCACCTGCGGTGGCTACTTCTGGCGCTTGTAGAACGGCAGCGGCACGACCTCGTACGGCTCGTGGCTGCCCCGGATGTCCACGCCGACCCCGGCCGTGCCGGGCGCCGAGTGCGCCGCGTCGACGTACGCCATGGCGATCGGCCTGCCCAGGGTGGGGGAGGGGGCGCCGGAGGTGACCTCGCCGATCACCTTGCCGGCGGCGACCACCGGGTAACCGGCGCGCGGCACCCGGCGGCCCTCGGCGACCAGGCCGACGAGCACGCGCGGCGGGTCCGACTCCGCGCGGGCCGCCGCCTCGCTGAGCGCCTCGCGCCCCACGAAGTCGCCCTCCTTGTCGAACTTGACCACCCGGCCGAGCCCGGCGTCGAAGGGGGTGAGCGAGGCGGTGAGCTCATGGCCGTAGAGCGGCATGCCCGCTTCGAGCCGCAGGGTGTCCCGGCAGGACAGGCCGCAGGGCACCAGACCCGCCGGCCTGCCCGCCTCGGTCAGGGCCTCCCACAGCCGCACCGCGTGCTCCGGCTTCACGAACAGCTCGAAGCCGTCCTCGCCGGTGTAGCCGGTGCGGGCGATCAGCGCCGGGACCCCGGCGACGGTGCCGGGCAGCCCGGCGTAGTACTTGAGGCCGTCCAGGTCGGCGTCGGTGAGGGACTTCAGGATCCCGGGCGACTCGGGTCCCTGGACGGCGATCAGGGCGTACGCGTCCCGGTCGTCGCGCACCTCGGCGTCGAAGCCGGCGGCACGCTCCCGCAGCGCGTCGAGGACCACCTGGGCGTTGGACGCGTTGGCGACCACCAGGTACTCGGTGTCGCCCGTGCGGTAGACGATCAGGTCGTCCAGGATGCCGCCGTCGGGCCGGCAGATCATGGTGTAGCGGGCGCGCCCCGGCCCGACGGAGGCGATGTTCCCGACCAGGGCGTGGTTGAGCAGGGCGGCCGCCTCGGACCCGGTCACGGTGATCTCGCCCATGTGGGAGAGGTCGAAGAGGCCGGCCGCGGTGCGCACCGCGACGTGCTCGTCGCGCTCGGAGCCGTAGCGCAGGGGCATGTCCCAGCCGGCGAAGTCGGTCATGGTCGCGCCGAGCGAGCGGTGCAGGGCGTCGAGCGCGGTGCGGCGGGGTGCGGCGGAATCGGTACTGCTCATCGGTCGGTCCTCTCCCAAGGGTCCCAAAGGCGTGACAGGCGAGGGCTGTCCTCCCCGCTGTCCTCCCCATCTGTCATCGGAACCTGAGAGGTTCGCCCTGACCCACGCGGGGGCACGGCTTGCACCTTGGGTGGAGCCACTGACACAGCGGCCCGCTTTTCAGATGTGCCTCGCCCGCGCGGTAACGGGGCCTGAGAGATTCAAGGGAGGGACTTGCTCCTTCGGCGCCCCGGGCACCGTGGTGCCGGGGACTCTCCCGCGCGGATTCAAGCGGCCGGTATGCAGTTGGCGCGGACATCATTGCACGCCGCCCGCGGCCGCGGCAGGCCGGACGGGCCGCGCCCCTTTGTGACGGGCCTGTGGCAGGAAGCGAACGGAACCGCGAGACACCGTGCATTACCTTCTCTTTACATTTTGTGGGGAAAACCTTTCCTGAACCCCCAGGGAGGACGGTCACGGTGACAAGGACCACGGCGTACGCGACGACGACGGGCATCGCCCTGCCCGGCCAGGCGACGGCCCCGGCCCGCGAGCGGTGCGGCGATCTCCCCGTCGCACCGGTCGTCCGCGACCTGCGCGACCGCGCCGGCCACAGCCCGCACGGCCTGCTCTTCGGCCCCCGTGACCTGGTCGTCGTCACCGGGTTGCCGGGCAGCGGGAAGTCCACGCTGATGCGGCGCACCGTCCAGGGCATCCGGATCGACTCCCAGGACACCCGCGACCGCTGGGACGCCCGGCTGGCCCGCGTCCTGCCGTACGCGGTCTACCGGCCGCTGGTCCGCCTCGCCCACTACGCCGCGCTGCGCCGCGCGCTGCGCACCGGCGAGGGCGTGGTGGTGCACGACTGCGGAACACAGGTCTGGGTGCGCGACTGGCTGGCCCGGGAGGCGCGCCGCCGCGGCGGGACCCTGCACCTGCTGCTGCTCGACGTCACGCCGGGCACGGCCCTGGACGGCCAGCGCGAGCGGGGCCGGGGTGTCTCGCGGTACGCCTTCCTGCGCCACCGCCGGGCGGCGGCCCGGCTCATCCGCTCCGTCGAGAAGGGCGAACTGCCCCCCGGCTGCGGAGCGGCACTCCTCCTCGACCGCGACGCGGCGGACGCACTGCGCCGCATAACCTTCACAACCTGACCCCGCGCCGACCACCCTTGCACCGCCCAGCACCCCCGGCACGCCCCCGCACCCGCCACCGCGCGTCACCCCCCACCCACACCCGCGACGCGAGCCCCACCCCCGCCCGCACCCGCGACGCGCGCGCCACCCGCCACGCGTGCCCCACCCCGCGTGCGGTCTCGCTCGTGCGGGCTGAGTGGGCTGGGAGTGTGCGGTCCGGTCGGCTGCTCGCTTTGTCGGTGTCACCCGCTAGCCTTTCCAGCCTCAGCAGTGGTTTCCAGCAGGCGGTAGGCAGATGGACTTCCCGGCGGACTTTCCCGCGGACTTCCCGGCACAGGCACACCCCCACCCGCACGGCGGTTGGCCCGGCAACGAACTGGAGGAGGTGCTGTCGGCCTCCCTCGGCGTGCCCGCGGCGGGGGCCCGGCTCATCGAGGTGCTGGGCCGCAGCTTCCTGTGGGTCCCGCTGCCCGAGGGCGGCGGCCCGCACAGCGGCTCCCTCGACCTGCCCACCACGGAGATCGCCGGCCAGGTGTACGTCCCGGTCTTCAGCTCCGAGGAACAGTTCCGCCTGGTGGTCGGCTCGCACCTGTCGTACACCATCGCCCCCGCCGTCGAGTTCGCCCGCGGCCTGCCCCCGCAGGTCGGCATCGCCGTGAACCCCGGGGGAGTGGTGGGCCTTCCGCTGCCGCCGGAGGGCGTCGCCGAGCTGTGCCGGGTCGGCCGCACCGAACTGGACGGCCCCGCCTCGGGCGGCCGGGTGCGCCTCTTCGAGCCGGACTGGCAGGACGACCCGATGGACTTCCTGGCGGCGGCCTCGGCGGAGTTCGCGGCGATCGGCGTGGTCGCCACGGCCCGCCGCTGCCTGGCCGCGATCGAGACGGCCGACCCGGTGATGTTCGTGGGCGTCGAACTCACCCAGTGGGAGGGTGACCTGCGCGCCCTGCCCCTGGAGGCCCTGGGCAAGGCGCTGGGACGGGTCCCGGTGCCCTGGCCGGTCAACCTGGTCCTGCTGGACGTGGCGGACGACCCGGTCGCCCACTGGATGCGGGACCACGTGCGCCCCTTCTACCAGTACGGCCACTGAGGCAGTACGGCCACCGAGGTCCTTTCCCCTGCGGCCGGACCCGTACCCGCGCACGGACCATCGGCCCCCACCCCCCGGGCGCTTAAGCTGTCCCCAAACGCGGGGCAAGCTCCACACGCGGGGCGACGAACGAAGGGGCGGTAACACGTGAGCGCCAGCGGCACCGCGGCGACCGGACAGGTCGAGCACATGCTGCGCCAGGTAACGCCCGGGCGCTACGACGCCTACGAGGCACTCCTCCGCGCCCTCGCCACACCCGCCTCCGGCCAGATCTGGATGCTGCTCTGGCACGGCCAGTCCGGTTCCCCCGACGCCCAGTACGGGAACATGGAGGTGGAGGGGCACGGCTACGCCCCCTGCGTGACCTCGGCCCAGGAACTGTCGGCCAGCGGCTGGAACCGCTCGTACGAGGTGGTCGACGGCCTCGACGTGGCCCGCACCCTGTACCCCGACCACTTCGGCCTCTGGCTCAACCCGCACGCCCCGGGCGGCGGGGTCGGCATCCCCTGGCTGGACCTGCGCCGCATCGCCACGGGCCTGGACCGGCAGCCGGCCGGTCCGCTGCGGCTGGCCGAACCGACCATCGAGATCCCGCAGTTCTACGCCCTGCTGTCGCAGAACGCCCACCGCACGCCCGCGGTCCGCTCGTTGCGCCGCGCCTGGGTGCAGCCCGCGCTCGGCGCACCGTACTTGGCGATCGGCCTCGACGTGTACGACACGTCGCCGCCGGCGGTGGACTCGGTGCGGGCGATGATGCAGCAGTCGATCGGCGCGGTCCCCGACGGCCTGCCGGTGTCCACCGTTGCCATGACCGACGAGTACGACCCGGTCGTACTCTGGATGAGAGCGGCGGCCCGCCCGTTCTACGACCGCGAGGCCCACGCGGCCCTCCCTCCGGCCCCGGCGGCCGGCTACGGCTACCCACCCGCGCCCGGCGGATACTGACGCTTCCACCGGCCGGTCGCGAAGTGCGCGGGACGGTGTGATTCAGGTCATGCCCTTCCGTCGAATGTGGTGATTTGGCCATCCGTGCGACGACTTGTCACCTCTGCCCCCGTCCGGCAGGCGTTACCCGGTGTTCGGATAACGAAACGTCTTGCTCGTATCACGGTTGCGCATCCATTCGCCGCCAACTCTGGCAACCAGTCGCCGGAGCGTTGAAGACTCGCGCTTCATGGGGTGTTCAACCCTGCCCAGGAGAGAGCGATCATGCCGCTACCAGCGGCAAGTGCAAGCCGGCTACAGCCGGTTGAGAGGGGTCCCTGCCAGATGACGGCACCATTGCACGAGCCGACCGCGGAAGCGGCCCCGAGTGCGGCCGAAGAAGCGGCGCTTGCCACCGCCGGTGAGAAGGCCGTGCAGGGGCGTTCCCTGGGCCGGATCGCCTGGGAGCGCCTGAAGCGGGACAAGCTCGCCCTGACGGGTGGCGTCGTCGTGCTCGTCCTCATCGTGATCGCCCTGCTGGCGCCGGTGATCACCCACCTGCTCGGGCAGGACCCGGACAACTTCAACGAGAGCCTGATCGACCCGCTGTTCGGCACCCCCAAGGGTTCGCTGGGCGGCGTCAGCGGCGACCACCTGCTGGGTGTGGAGCCCGTCAACGGCCGCGACATCCTCGCCCGCATCCTCTACGGCGCCCGCGTCTCGCTCCTGGTGGGCTTCCTGTCCGCCGTCGTCGCGGTCGTCCTCGGCACCGTGCTGGGCATCCTGGCGGGCTTCTTCGGCGGCTGGGTGGACTCGCTCATCAGCCGTGTCATGGACGGCCTCCTGGCCTTCCCCCAGCTGCTGTTCACCATCGCGCTGGTCTCGGTGATGCCGAACAACATGCTGGGCCTGTCCGGTTCCAACGTGCGTGTGTTCGTGATGATCCTGGTCATCGGCTTCTTCGGCTGGCCCTACATCGGACGCGTGGTGCGCGGCCAGACCCTCTCGATGCGTGAGCGCGAGTACGTCGAGGCCGCCAAGTCGCTGGGCGCCGGGCGCTTCTACATCCTGTTCAAGGAACTGCTGCCCAACCTGGTCGCGCCGATCATCGTCTACACGACGATGATGATCCCCACGAACATCCTCACCGAGGCGGCGCTCAGCTTCCTGGGTGTGGGCGTCAAGCCGCCCACGTCCTCCTGGGGACAGATGCTGTCGAGCGCGATCGACTACTACGACTCCGACCCCATGTACATGGTGGTCCCGGGTGTGGCGATCTTCATCACCGTCCTTGCCTTCAACCTGTTCGGCGACGGCGTGCGTGACGCGCTGGACCCGAAGGCTTCCCGCTGAACCGCCGTACCCCAAGCGTCCCGTGGCACCAACACGGGGTCTCTCATCTAATCCGGAGGATCCGAGATCGTGACTACCCAACGCACCTCAGGGCGGCGTAAGCAGGCGTTTGCCGCCGCTGCTGCGGTCGCCGCACTGCTGACCACGGCGGCGTGCGGCGGCGGAGGCAGCGACGACAACAACGGTTCGAAGTCCGGCGCCGCCGGCTTCGACGCCGCCAACAACAAGGTCGCCCAGGCCTCGCTGGTCAAGAAGGGTGGCACGCTGCGGTTCGGCGGTGCCCAGGACGCGGACTCGTGGGACACCACGCGCGGCTACTACGGCTTCATGTGGAACTTCGCCCGCTACTACAGCCGTCAGCTGATCACGGGCAAGACCGAGCCGGGCAAGGCGGGCGCCCAGCTCACCCCCGACCTCGCCACCGGTCTGGCCAAGGTCACGGACGGCGGCAAGACCTACACGTACACCCTGCGTGACGGCGTGACGTGGGAGGACGGCAAGCCGATCACGTCCAAGGACGTCAAGTACGGCATCGAGCGCGTCTGGGCGCAGGACGTGCTGTCCGGCGGCCCGACCTACCTGAAGGACTTCCTGGACCCGAAGGGCGAGTACAAGGGCCCGTACAAGGACACGTCCAAGGACAAGCTCGGCCTGAAGGCGATCTCCACCCCGGACGACAAGACGATCGTCTTCCACCTGCCGAAGGCCAACTCGGACTTCCAGGACGTGCTGGCGCTGGTCTCGGCCTCCCCGGTCCGCCAGGACCAGGACACCAAGTCCAAGTACGGCCTGCACCCGTTCTCCTCCGGCCCGTACAAGTTCCAGTCGTACAGCCCCGGCAAGAGCCTGACGCTGGTGCGCAACACCGCGTGGAAGCAGTCCTCGGACCCGGTCCGCAAGGCGTACCCCGACAAGATCACCGTCCAGTTCTTCTCGGACGCCAACCAGCTGGACCAGCGTCTGCTCAACGGTGACCTGGACCTGGACATCAACCAGACCGGCATGTCCCCGCAGGGCCGCACCACCGCCCTGAAGGAGCACAAGGCCAACCTGGACAACCCGGTCTCCGGCTACATCCGTTACGCGGTCTTCCCGCAGAGCGTGAAGCCGTTCGACAACATCGAGTGCCGCAAGGCCGTCATCCTGGGCGCCGACCACGTGTCGCTGCAGACCGCCCGTGGTGGCCCGATCGCCGGTGGCGACATCGGCACCAACATGCTCCCGCCGTCCGTCCCGGGCTCCGAGGGCCAGAAGTACGACCCGTACGGCATCTCCGGTGCCAACAAGAACGGCAACATCGCCGAGGCCAAGAAGGCCCTGCAGGCCTGCGGCAAGCCGAACGGCTTCTCCACCACCATCGCGGTCCGCAACAACAAGCCGGTCGAGGTGGCCACGGCCCAGTCGCTCCAGGCCTCGCTGAAGAAGATCGGCATCAACGCCCAGATCGACCAGTACGACGGTTCGCAGACCACCGGCATCATCGGCAGCCCCTCGAACGTCCAGAAGAAGGGCTACGGCATCATCATCATGGGCTGGGGCCCGGACTTCCCGACCGTCCAGGGCTTCGGTCTGCCGCTGTGGGACAGCAAGTACATCGTCCAGAGCGGTAACAACAACTACGCCCTGATCAAGGACAAGACCATCGACGGTCTGTTCGACCAGTACGTCACCACGCTGGACGAGGCCGGCAAGGCCAAGATCTCGACCGAGATCAACCACAAGGTCATGGAGGGCGCGTACTACCTGCCCTTCACCTTCGAGAAGTTCATCAACTGGCGCTCGGACAACCTGGCGAACGTCTACACGACGGACAACTACAGCGGTACGTACGACTTCGTCAACCTCGGCCTGAAGAACCCCAAGAAGTAAACCGGCACACCCGCCGTACGGCACGAAAGGCAGGTGAAGGCCGGCGCGGCGTGGTCGCGGGCCATCGGAAGACCTCCGGTGGCCCGCGGCCCCGCGGCGGGCCGTAAGCTGTGCTCGCTTACCTGATCAGGCGGCTGTTCGCCGCCGCAGTGATGCTGGTGGTCATCGTCATGGTGGTCTTCGGCATCTTCTTCCTCGTCCCCAAGTGGGCGGGCGTGGACATCGCCTCCAGCTTCGTGGGCAAGCAGGCCGACCCGGCCGCCGTCGAGGCCGTACGGCAGAAGCTGGGCCTGAGCGACCCGATCTACTCCCAGGTCTGGCAGTTCTTCAAGGGCATCTTCGTCGGCCGCACCTACTCGGGCGGCGGTGACGTGACGCACTGCGCCGCGCCCTGCTTCGGCTACTCCTTCCGCAGCGAGCAGGCCGTCTGGCCGGTGCTCACCGACCGCTTCCCGGTGACCCTGGGTCTCGCGCTCGGTGCCGCCGTGCTGTGGCTGGTCTTCGGTGTCGCGGCCGGTGTGCTCTCCGCGCTCAAGCGGGGCAGCATCTGGGACCGCGGCGCGATGGTCGTCGCCCTGGCGGGTGTCTCCCTCCCCATCTACTTCACCGGTCTGCTCAGCCTGGCGATCTTCGCCTTCGGCCTGAAGTGGATCGACGCGCAGTACGTGCCCCTCAGCCAGAGCGTCGGCGGCTGGTTCGGCGGCATGATCCTGCCCTGGATCACCCTCGCGTTCCTCTACGCGGCGATGTACGCCCGGATCACCCGCGCCACCATGCTGGAGATCCTCGGCGAGGACTACATCCGCACGGCACGCGCCAAGGGCCTCACGGAGCCGGTCGTCATCGGCAAGCACGCCATGCGCTCCACGATGACCCCCATCCTCACCATGCTCGGCATGGACCTCGGCGCCCTCATCGGCGGCGCCATCCTGACGGAGTCGACGTTCAACCTGCCCGGCCTCGGCCGCGCGGTGCTCGACGCCATCCGGAACCAGGACCTGCCCATCATCCTGGGCGTCACCCTGATCACTTCTCTCGCGGTGCTGATCGCCAACCTCGTGGTGGACATCCTGTACGCCGTGATCGACCCCCGAGTGAGGCTCTCATGACGGAACTGAGCAAGAGCGGAGCAGCCGTGGGCGAGCCCACGAGCGACTCTCCCGCACCGACCGCCTTCCTCGAAGTGCGCGACCTGAAGGTGCACTTCCCGACCGACGACGGTCTGGTCAAGTCCGTCGACGGGCTCTCCTTCAAGCTGGAGAAGGGCAAGACCCTCGGTATCGTGGGCGAGTCCGGTTCCGGCAAGTCGGTGACCTCGCTCGGCATCATGGGCCTGCACACCGCCGGGCAGTACGGCAAGCGCAAGGCGCAGATATCCGGCGAGATCTGGCTGGACGGCACCGAGCTGCTCGGCAGCGACCCGGACGAGGTGCGCAAGCTGCGCGGCCGCCAGATGTCCATGATCTTCCAGGACCCGCTGTCGGCGCTGCACCCGTACTACACGATCGGCCAGCAGATCGTGGAGGCGTACCGCATCCACCACGACGTCGACAAGAAGACCGCGAAGCGGCGCGCCGTCGAGATGCTCGACCGGGTGGGTATCCCCCAGCCGGACAAGCGGGTCGACAGCTACCCGCACGAGTTCTCCGGCGGTATGCGTCAGCGCGCGATGATCGCGATGTCGCTGGTCAACAACCCCGAACTGCTCATCGCGGACGAGCCGACGACCGCCCTGGACGTGACCGTCCAGGCGCAGATCCTCGACCTGATCCGGGACCTGCAGAAGGAGTTCGGCTCCGCGGTCATCGTCATCACCCACGACCTGGGCGTGGTCGCCGAACTCGCCGACGACATCCTCGTGATGTACGGCGGGCGGTGTGTGGAGCGCGGGCCGGCCGAGAAGGTGTTCTACGAGCCCCGCCACCCCTACACCTGGGGTCTGCTCGGCTCGATGCCGCGCCTCGACCGCGAGCAGCAGGACCGCCTGATCCCGGTCAAGGGCTCCCCGCCCTCCCTGATCAACATCCCGTCCGGCTGCGCCTTCAACCCGCGCTGCCCGTACGCGGACGTCCCCAAGGACAACGTCACCCGCACGGTCCGCCCGGAGCTGACCGAGGTCGGCAGCCGGCACTGGGCCGCCTGCCACATGACGCAGGAGCAGCGGGAGCGGATCTGGACCGAAGAGATTGCGCCGAAGCTGTGAGCGAGAAACCCACCAAGGACGCGGCCGTCACCATTCCCGCGCAGAGCGACGGCGCCGTCTCCACCCGGGGCGTGGCCCAGGGCGAGACCCTGCTCAAGGTGACCGGCCTCCAGAAGCACTTCCCGATCAAGAAGGGCCTGCTCCAGCGGCAGGTCGGCGCCGTGCACGCGGTCGACGGGCTCGACTTCGAGGTCAAGGCCGGTGAGACCCTCGGCGTCGTCGGCGAGTCCGGCTGCGGCAAGTCGACGATGGGCAGGCTGATCACCCGGCTGCTGGAGCCGACCGGCGGCACGGTCGAGTTCGAGGGCAAGGACATCACGCACCTCGGCGTCGGCGGCATGCGCCCGCTGCGCCGCGACGTGCAGATGATCTTCCAGGACCCGTACTCCTCGCTGAACCCGCGCCACACCATCGGCACGATCATCGGGGCGCCCTTCAAGCTCCAGGGCGTGACGCCGGAGGGCGGTGTCAAGAAGGAGGTGCAGCGGCTGCTGTCGGTGGTCGGTCTCAACCCCGAGCACTACAACCGCTACCCGCACGAGTTCTCCGGCGGTCAGCGCCAGCGCATCGGCATCGCCCGCGCGCTCGCCCTGAAGCCGAAGCTGGTCGTGGCCGACGAGCCGGTCTCCGCGCTCGACGTGTCGATCCAGGCGCAGGTCGTGAACCTCATGGACGACCTCCAGGAGGAGCTGGGCCTCACCTACGTCATCATCGCCCACGACCTCTCCGTGGTACGGCACGTCTCGGACCGCATCGCCGTGATGTACCTCGGCAAGATCGTCGAGCTGGCCGACCGGGACTCGCTGTACAAGGCGCCGATGCACCCGTACACCAAGGCCCTGATGTCGGCGGTGCCGATCCCGGACCCGAAGCGCCGTGGTCAGAAGAGCGAGCGCATCCTGCTCCAGGGCGATGTGCCCTCCCCGATCTCCCCGCCGTCCGGTTGCCGCTTCCACACGCGGTGCTGGAAGGCGACGGAGATCTGCAAGACGACCGAGCCGCGCCTCCTCGAACTGCGCACCGGCCAGCAGGTCGCCTGCCACCACCCGGAGAACTTCGCCGACCAGGCACCGCAGGACACGGTCCTGCTGACCGCGGCGAAGCAGGCCGCGGAACTGGTCGGCGAAGCGGCCCTGGAGGAGTCGGCGGAGACGTCGGCGGCGGTCGCCGCGGCGGCGGAGGAGATCACCGCGTCGGAGGAGACCACCAAGGCGCCCGAAACGGCTGCCGCGCAGCCGGAGCCCGCGGAAACGGAAAGCGAAGAAGGCGCGACCGTGCCCGAGGCCGCGACCGAATCCGCGGAATCGGAAACCCGCGACGAGAAGTGAGCGGAACATCCGCGTGAATGCCCCGGCAGCCCCTTTCGGGTTGCCGGGGCATTCGTGTGCCACCCGGATTACCGGGCAGGTTCAGGACTTCGTCTCCCAGTAGTGCCACCCGACCGAAGTGGCCGGCAGCTTCGCCGTGCCCGTCGCCAGGACCGTCGTCCTGCAGTTGGGGTTCGTGCGGTTCGACTGCCAGCCGACCTTGTAGCCGTTGGAGCCGTACTGCAGGTTGCCGTACTTGTGGGGGTTGATGTCGTGCGAGTACGTGTGACCGGTCGTGACCGCCACCGACTTGGTGATGGATCCGCTCACGGAGGCCTTGGCCGAGGCGAAGAGGTAGCTCGCGCTGACCTCCAGCGAGGTGGAGAGGCTGTAGGTGATGGTGCTGGACCTGGTCACCGAGGCCGAGATGGTGCCGCCGGGGCCGTCCTTGAAGTAGGCGCCCTTCGCGGGCAGCCGGTACGCCTTGTGCGACGTGATGAGGACGCCGTAGGTGATCGGGCACGACTTCGGCGTGACGGTGCCGGCGGCCGCCGGTGCCGCCCCCGCGACCACCGGCACCGTCGCGGCCATGACGAACGCGGCCAGCGTGGCTCTCTTGCGCATGGAATTCCCCCAGTGAATGGTGCGGCTTTCGCTGCCGCGAATGCCGTCAGCCGTGACCCTATGAACGTGACGGTGGACGGTCAACGGAGCCCGGAACGAGTTGAGCAAGAACTGAGGTTGCCGAGGTGATGGCCGAGAACAGGAGTCTGTCGCAGGTGACTCGTGACACGTCTCGGTAAAGCCATGTACATGTCGTGACGGGAGCGTGCAGAGTCGGCCCTGTCCGTCCACTGACCGGCACGCTCGAAAGGGACGACCCATGCGCCTCTCCCGTTCGGCACGGCTGGCGGCTGTCGCGACCGCGGCAGCCGCCTCCTTCGTCATCGCCGCCGCTCCCGCCCCCACCCCGGGCGCCGACGGCGTCGGCGACCCCTACTTCCCGCAGCTCGGCAACGGCGGGTTCGACGCCCGGCACTACGACCTCGACATCGCCTACGCCCCCGACACCGGCCGCCTGGACGGCCGTACGACGATCACCGCGCGCGCCACCCAGAACCTCTCCTCCTTCGACCTCGACCTCCAGAAGCTGGACGTCACCCGGATCGAGGTGAACGGCAGACGCGCCGAGTTCACGCGCAGCGGCGACGAGATCACCGTCACCCCCGGGAACTTCCTCGCCAGGGGCCGCACGTTCACCGTCTCCGTCACCTACGGCGGCATACCCCAGCCCCTCAACAGCCCCATCGTCTTCGGCTCCGACTACGGCTGGATGAAGACCCCCGACGGCGTCTTCGTCGCCTGCGAGCCCAACGCGGCCTCCACCTGGTTCCCGTCCAGCGACCACCCCTCCGACAAGGCCACCTACGACATCAGGGTCAAGGCGCCCAAGGGCCTGACCGCGGTCTCCAACGGCCGGCTCGTCTCGACCTACGACAAGGGCGCCTCCACGTACACCCACTGGCGCGAGTCGAAGCCCATGGCGACCTACCTCGCCACCGCCACCATCGGCAAGTTCGACGTACGGACCGGGAAGACCCCCTCCGGCATACCGATCTACGTGGCCATCGACCCCACCCTCGCCAACAGCAACAGCGTCGACGTGTACGCCGTCACGGCCGCCGCCACCGACTACTGGGCCTCGCTCTTCGGGCCGTACCCCTTCGAGGAGACCGGTGCGATCGTCGACAACATGCCGCAGGCGGGGTTCTCGCTGGAGGTGCAGAGCAAGCCGGCCTACTCGGCGGTGCGCAACGAGACGACGATCGTGCACGAACTGGCCCACCAGTGGTTCGGCGACTCGGTGAGCGTGGCGCAGTGGAAGGACACCTGGCTCAACGAGGGCTTCGCCACCTACGCCCAGTGGCTGTGGGCCGAGCACCAGGGCACCAGGTCGGCCCACGACTCGTTCCTCGCCGCCTACGACGCCCGGGCCGCCGACAACCCCTTCTGGGGGATCACCGTCGCCGACCCGCAGCGCGACACCATGTTCGCCTCGGCCGTCTACCAGCGCGGCGCCATGACCCTCCAGATGCTGCGCGAACGGATCGGCGACACGGCCTTCTTCAAGCTGCTCCCCGCCTGGACGAAGCTGCACCGCTACGGCAACGCCGACACCGCCGACTTCATCCGGCTCGCGGAGAAGGTCTCCGGGCAGCAGCTCGACGGCCTGTTCCACACCTGGCTCTTCACCCCTGGCAAACCGACCCTGTAGGCCTGGCTTTGTAAGGTGCGTGCACCCTGACGGTCCACAATGTCAGGGTGCAGCTCCAGCAACTCTTCTCCCCGTCCGTCCAGCACACCCTCGACGTCATCGGCATCTTCGTCTTCGCGATCTCCGGCGCGCTGCTGGCCGTCCGCAAGAACTTCGACGTCTTCGGCATCGCCGTGCTGGCCGAGGTCACCGCGCTGGGCGGCGGGATCTTCCGGGACGTGATCATCGGCGCGGTGCCCCCGGCCGCCTTCACGGACCTCGGGTACTTCATGACCCCCCTCATCGCGGCCCTGGTGGTGTTCTTCCTCCACCCGCACGTCGAACGGATCCAGTCGGCGGTGCTGGTGTTCGACGCGGCCGGTCTCGGCCTGTTCGCCGTCAGCGGCACGACGAAGGCGTACTCCTACGGCCTCAACCTCACCGCGTCGGCCGCCCTGGGGCTCGCCACCGCGGTCGGCGGCGGCGTGCTCAGGGACGTGCTCGCCAACGAGGTTCCCTCGCTGCTGCGCTGGGACCGCGACCTGTACGCGGTCCCGGCGATCGTCGGGGCGACGACCGTGGTGCTGTGCATCCACTACGACGCGCTGACCCCGTACACCAGCGGGCTCGCGGTGGTCACCGCTTTCGTACTGCGCCTGCTCGCGATGCGGTACCACTGGCGAGCGCCGCGCGCGTGGAACCGGCGCTCGACGGTTCGAGAGGAGTAGTGGAGCGGCCCTTGACGTGGCTCTGGCCCATGTTGACCGTGAGCCACTCGAACACGGTCGCCACCTGGGGCCGCCACAGCGCCATGTTGTGGCCGCCGTCGCTGCGCGGCAGGAACACCACGTGCACGGTGGTCGGCGCCTTCGCGATCTGTTCGAGCGCCACCCCGGCCTGGTAGCCGTCACCGGACTCGCCGGACAGGTAGAGCGCGACCGGGGGCGGGCTGGCCGCCTTCCGCAGCAGCAGGTAGGGGTTGTTCTGCGCGCGCAGGGTGGGGTTCTGCGCGGCGAGTGAGTTGCGCTCGCCGATGGGGTCGTTGTACCCGGACAGGCTGACCGCGGCCCGGTAGCGGTCGGGGTGCGCGACCGCCAGCTTGACCGCGCAGTGCGCCCCGGCCGAGTAGCCCGCGGTGGCCCAGTTCGCCGGGGCGGGGGCGGCCCGGAAGTTGTCGGTGACCATCTTCGGGACGTCGATGCTGAGCCAGGTGTCGGCGTTGACCGTGCCCGGGATGTTGGCGCACCCGGTGTCCACCCCGGCCAGCAGGTTGGTGCGCGGGGCGACCAGGATGAAGGGCGCGACCCTGCCGCTCCGCATCAGCGGCTCAAGCTGCTGGGTCACCTTCATCGAGCCGAACCACGCCTTGGCCGAGCCGGGGTAGCCCGGCAGCAGCTCCACCACCGGGAACCTGTGGTTCTTGTACCTGGGCTCGTTGTACTGGGGCGGCAGCCACACGTAGACCTCGGCGTTCACCCCCGAGATCCGGCCCTTGAGCTGGGTGACCTGCACCCCGCGCATGCCCGGTCCGCTGGCCGCGGCGAAGGTCTGCTTCACCTTGGGCAGCGTCTTCAGCGCTATTCCGCCGGTCCCGTCCTGGCCGAGGTTGGCGGCCTGCTGGACGTGGTTGCCGGTGCCGAGGAGGTCGGCCCAGTTGTCGTACAGGTTGTTCTGGTTGTTGACCAGTACGAAGATCAGCGTCACCGCCGTGGCCTGAGCGAACAGCAGCATCAGGACCCGGGCTGCGGCACGCACGATCCTGGGCCCCCGCATCCGCGACCACAGGGCGAGCGGCAGTATGAGAGCGACCACGGTCAGGACGATGGTCGTGTAGAGGAACGGAGTCCCGGTGAGGCTCATGTCCCCATAGAGGGGAATTCCCGGGTCCGGGTTACGGACGTCTCCGGACACTTACCTAGAAATTGCCGGAACCTCACTCGGGAGGGGGATCCCTTACCGGGGAGTCACTGCCGCATGGCTCACAAAAGCGACCGCTTAGTAATTTCCTCTTGTACTGTTCAGGCATGTCAGAAGCATCAGCGACGCAGGCCGTCATCGGCGACAGCGAGTTCGACCGCGACACCGCGGTGACCCCGCGCGCGCCCGGGGTGTACGACATCGACCTCTCGGCCGGCTGGACCATCATCAGCGCCGTCAACGGCGGCTATCTGCTGGCGGTGCTCGGGCGGGCCCTCGCGGACACGCTGCCGCACCCGGACCCGTTCACCGTCTCCGCGCACTACCTGACCGCCTCCCGGCCGGGCCCGGCCGTGATCCGCACGGACACCGTCCGCACCGGCCGCACCCTCTCCACCGGCCAGGCCTCCCTCTTCCAGTACGACGACGAGGGCAACGAGGTCGAACGCATCCGCGTCCTGGCCTCCTACGGCGATCTCGCCGCCCTCCCCGACGACGTCCGCACGACGGCCGTCCCGCCCGCCATCCCGCCCATGGACCAGTGCTTCGGCCCCGAGGACGGGCCCGCCCCGGTCGACGGCAGCTCCGCCATCACCGAGCGGCTGATGCTCAAGCTGGACCCGGCGACCCTGGGCTGGGCGCTCGGCGCACCCTCCGGCAAGGGCGAGATGCGCGCCTGGTTCGGGCTCGCCGACGGCCGGGACGCCGACCCGTTCTCGCTGCTGCTGGCCGTGGACGCGCTGCCGCCCACCGCGTTCGAGATCGGCCTCACGGGCTGGGTCCCGACGGTCGAGCTCACCGTCCACGTCCGGCACCGCCCCGCCCCGGGCCCCCTCCGGGTCTCCATCACCACCCGGAACCTCGCCGGCGGCTTCCTGGAGGAGGACGCCGAGGTCTGGGACAGCGCGGACCGGCTGGTCGCCCAGTCACGGCAGCTGGCCCGCGTCCGGCTCGGCTGACCGCCGGTCTCTGTCACGGGCCTGTACCAGCGCCCAGGCCGCCGCCGCTCCGGAAGGCGCAGGTCACAGGGGTGCCTTGAACCGCCCTTTGCCCCGAGCACAGGCGGCGCATAGGGCGGTCCCAAGAACGCCCTAAGCGCCGTTGGTTGAGTGCCACTCCTCAGGACTCCCTCATCCTCCACGGAGTTGGCTCTCATGAAGCGTGTACGTCTCGTCCCCGCGGTCGCCCTGCTCGCCGTGTCACCGCTGCTGCTGACCGCGTGCGGCTCGGGCGACTCGTCGTCCTCCTCCGGCACCGGCAACTCCGGCTCATCGGGGACCTGTCAGCGCCCCTCGGGCATGCCCACCGGTCGGGCCTCCGGCGCCCCGTCCGGTGCCCCCTCGGGCGCCCCCACCGGCACCGCCAAGCCGACCGGCACCCCCACCGGCATGCCGAGCGGCGCGCCGGGCGGCGGCGGTCAGGGCGGCCCCGGCGGCGGCATGGGCGGTGGCTGCGGAAGCGGCCAGGGCGGTCCCGGGGCCGGCGGCGCGGCCCCCAGCGGCGCGCCGACCGCGCAGGCGACGAAGAGCTGAGCACCGAGGTCGTACGACAGGGGCGGCGCGTCCGGCGAACGGACCCGCCGCCCCTGTGTGTCACGGCTCCTGGTCCAGCCAGTGCTGCCGGCCGAGGCTGATGAGCCGCATCTGACGGGTGGCGATCCGGGTCACGCGCTGCCGCTCCGCCTCCGAGGGCTCGGGCGACTCCAGGGTCTCCAGGAACAGCGAGGCGGTGATGAGCATCTGGTCCACGTACAGGTGGGCCAGCATCAGCAGGTCGTCGTCCTGCCAGCCCTCGGCCCCGGGGTCCTTGGCCAGCTCCGTCTTGACCTCCTCGGCGAACCGGGCCAGCTGGTCCCGGATCGCCGCCCGCACCGGCTGCACCCCGCCGTGCCGCTCGCGCGCGATGAACCGGACGTGCGCCGGGTGCGCGGCCACATGGTCGGCGATCAGCCGCACGGCCCGGGTGATGCGCTCGTCGCCGGGGGTGGCGACCGTCGTGCGGACCATGGGGTGCAGGCTGCCGAGCGCCTCGTCGACGAGGGCGACGCCCAGGTCGGCGGTGGACCGGAAGTGCCGGTAGAAGGCGGTCGGGGCGACCCCGACGGCCCGGGTGACCTCGCGCAGCCCCAGGCTGCTCAGGCTCTGCTCCTCCAGCAGCCCGAGCGCCGCGTCCAGGAGGGCCTGGCGGGTCTTCTGCTTCTGGGCCTGCCGGATGCCGAGGGTGTGACTCATGTCATCCAGTTAACAACTGTTCTCCAGAATTGAAAAGCCGTAGGAGTTGCTAGACTCGAAGTCAGTGAACAACTGTAACTACAACCGTTCACCCAAATGTAACGGAGGGGGATCGAAACCCATGCTGTTCCTCGTCGCCGCACTCATGCTGCTCGGCGTGGTGCTGGGCACTGTGGCCCACGCGCCGCTCGACGTCACCGCCGGCCTGGCCGCGGTCATCGCCGTCTGGCTCGCCGTCTTCGCGGTCCGTGAGCGCATCGCCCGGCACCGCCGCACCTCGGCCAACTGACCTTCCGTCCCGCTCGCCAGAGGAGCCGACCATGATGCACCTCACCGCCCCGGCCGCCCCCCGTACCCGGCCGCGCACCCGCGACGCCGACGGCATGGCCGTCGCGTCCTTCATCCTGGGCCTGCTGGGCCTGCTGGTCCTGAACCTGTTCCTGGGCCCGATCGCGATCGCCCTGGCCGCCGTCGCCCTGTGGCGCGGCACGGCCCGCAAGGGCCGCGCCTACCTCGGCCTGTTCCTGGGCGTGGCGGACCTCGCGGTCCTCGGCATCGCGATGGAGCTGTCGAACACGGTGTCGTGGAGTCTCTGAACGGGATCTTGAAAGCCCGGTTCAGGGCAGCGCCCCGTCAGGGGCGCTGGGGGTACCCCCGGCCGAAGGCTGGGGGAGGAACTGCGCGACCAGCCACGGCCTACCGGCACCCGCAACCGGCCATAGACCCCTACGGCGCTGGGCGACCCCCACCCCGCCCCCCGTAGAATCGACCCCACCATGGCCTACCTCGACCACGCAGCCACGACCCCCATGCTCCCGGAAGCGGCCGCTGCCCTCACCGCCGCCCTGGGCGTCACCGGCAACGCGTCCTCCCTGCACGCCTCCGGCCGCCAGGCCCGCCGCACGGTCGAGGAATCCAGGGAGACCCTGGCCGAGGCGCTCGGCGCCCGCCCCAGCGAGGTCGTCCTCACCTCCGGCGGCACCGAGGCCGACAACCTCGCGGTCAAGGGCCTCTACTGGTCCCGCCGCGACGCGGACCCCGCTCGCACCCGGGTCCTGTCCAGCCCCGTCGAACACCACGCGGTCCTCGACGCGGTCCACTGGCTCGGTGAACACGAGGGCGCGACGGTGGAGTACCTCCCCGTCGACGGCTACGGCCGGGTCCACCCCGACGCGCTGCGCGAGGCGATCGCCCGCAACCCCGACGACGTGGCCCTCGCCACCGTCATGTGGGCCAACAACGAGATCGGCACGATCCTGCCGATCCGCGAACTCGCCGACGTGGCCCGTGAGTTCGACATCCCCCTGCACGCGGACGCGGTGCAGGCGTTCGGCCAGACCCCGGTGGACTTCGCCGCCTCCGGCCTCGCCGCGATGACCGTCTCCGGCCACAAGATCGGCGGCCCCTACGGCATCGGCGCCCTGCTGCTCGGCCGTGAGTACAGCCCCGTACCGGTCCTGCACGGTGGCGGCCAGGAGCGGCACGTGCGCTCCGGCACCCTCGATGTCCCGGCGATCGCCTCCTTCGCGGTGGCCGGGCGCCTCGCCACCGAGCGCCGCGAGCGGTTCGCGCGCGAGGTCGGCGCCCTGCGGGACCAGCTGATCGACGCGGTGCGTACGGCCGTACCGGACGCGATCCTCGGCGGCGACCCGGTGGACCGGCTGCCGGCCAACGCCCACTTCACGTTCCCGGGCTGCGAGGGCGACTCGCTGCTCCTGCTGCTCGACGCGCAGGGCATCGAGTGCTCGACGGGCTCCGCCTGCACGGCCGGGGTCGCCCAGCCGAGTCACGTCCTGCTGGCCACCGGGACCGACCCGGACCTGGCCCGGGGCACCCTGCGCTTCTCGCTCGGCCACACCTCCACCCAGGCCGACGTCGACGCCGTCGCCAAGGCGATCGGCCCGGCGGTGGAGCGGGCCCGGGCCGCCGGACTGTCGTAGACCGGTTCCGCCGGGGCGCGACACGCGAACGGCTGCCGCCGGCGCTCCGCCCGCCGGCGGCTGCCTGACGAGAGGACCGGCCTCCGGCCGGCTAGCTCTCGGTCACCATGAGGGACGCCATCATTCCCTCGTCCTCGTGCTGCAGCAGATGGCAGTGCAACATGTACATGTAGGTGTCGTCCGCGAAGTCCGTGAACTCCATCGCGATCTTGATCGAGCCGCCGCCGACCACCTCGTAGGTGTCGAACCAGCCGAGGTCGACTCCCGTCGGATCCTCGCCGTTGACGGAGACCAGCTGGTAGGGCACGTCGTGCAGGTGGAACGAGTGCTCCAGCTGGGTGCCGTTCTTGATGGTCCAGATCTCCTTGGACCCCAGCGTGGTGCTGATCATGGCCATCGAGGACATGCTCGTCCCCGCCGACCCGTTGATCGTCATGGTCGTGCCGCTCTGGCCGAGGGTGATGGTCCGGGCGGTGAAGTCGCTGGTGTCGTACCGGTCGATCGTGTTGAGCGAGGCCGGCAGGTCGTCGGGGGTGTCGGTGCCGGACGCGGTGATCGCGAGCACGTCGTAGGTGCCGCTGCCGCCGCGGACCCAGCCGGTGGTGACGACGGCCTGCAGCGTGACGGCGTCCGACAGGTCGAGGACGAACTCGGCGCGGGCGCCGGCCACCAGACGGATGCTGGTCACCTCGGTGGCCGCGGTGAGGTAGCCCTGGTCGGTGGCGATCTGGTTGAGGTTGCCGCCGTCGCTGCGCTGGATGGTGATGATGTCGGACGGCGAGGCGTTGAGCACCCGGAACCGGGTGCGGGTCTTGGTCGCCGTGAACGTCAGGGTGGTGTCGTCCACGTTGGTGCCGTTCAGCAGCAGCGGGAAGCTCAGCCCGTTGCCCAGGTAGCCGCTGAGGTTGTACTTGATGTCGCCGGCGCTGTCCGTGGCGAGGCTCTGGAAGATCAACGGAATGTCGTCGGTGCCGTAGGTGCTCGGCAGGTCCGAGGAGGCGGTCGAGTCGTCCGTCACGATGATCATGCCGGCCAGTCCGTGCACCGCCTGCTTGGCCGTGGTGCCCAGGGCGTGCGGGTGGTACCAGAGCGTCTTGGCGTCGTCCTCGACCGTGAACGTCGGGGACCAGGTCTCCCCGTCGGCGAAGGCGACCTGGGGGCCGCCGTCCATCTTGGCGGGGACGTGGGCGCCGTGGAAGTGGACCGTGGTGTCCTCGCCCAGGCTGTTGGTGATGTTGAGCAGCACCGTGTCGCCGTTGGTCCACTTCATGGTGGGGCCGAGGAAGGACTGGTTGTAGCCCATCGTGGAGCTGGTGACCCCGGAGATCACCTCGGCGGTGCCGGTCTTCGCCTCCAGGGTGAAGGTGGTGGTGCCGCCGGAGGTGGTGCCCTCCAGGAGGTCGGGGACGGTCAGCGTCGCCGTGTTGGTCGCGGCGCCGGCCTTGTTGCCCTCCGCGTCGGCCAGCAGGGCGAAGGCCGCGCCGCCCGCGGCTACGGCGCCCAGCCCGACCCCGGCCATGCCGCCGAGGAACGTGCGGCGGTGAAGTCCCTTGCGGCGCCTGGCCGTCGTCCCGCCGCGGGTGACCTGCTCGTCGGTGCCGTCCGCCTCGAAGGCGGGATCTGTGGTGTGGGTCATGGCCCCGGATGGTTGACCGGGGGACTGTGCGCAATCTGAGGCGAAGTTAGGAGCCGACCCGGAGGGCTGTGCGGCGGCCGTGGACGCCCGCATCGCTCAACTCGCCCGCGAACAGACCCGAGTTGGCGAGGTGCAGCTTGCGCCCGGGGTGAGGGACGCAACGGACACAGGCGGCGCGCAGGGCGACCACAGGGTCACGATTGAGTCACGTGAGTCATCTGAGTCACCTGAGCCAGGGCGGGGCGGGTCACGCCTGTCCGGCGTGCCGCACCAGCCGCATGTAGCGATCCCAGTCCCAGTGCTCGCCCGGATCGGTGTGGTCCGTCCCCGGCACCTGTGCGTGGCCGATCACGTGCTCGCGGTCCACGGCCATGCCGTAGCGCCTGCATATCGCGGCCGTGAGCCGTGCCGAGGCCGCGTACATCGCGTCGGTGAAGTCCTGCGGACGGTCCACGAACCCCTCGTGCTCGATCCCGACGCTCCGCTCGTTGTACGACCGGTTGCCCGCGTGGAACGCGACGTCCAGCTCGCGGACCAGCTGGGTGATCCGTCCGTCCTTGCGCACGATGTAGTGCGCGGCCGCCGCGTGCGCCGGGTCCTGGAAGGCCTTCACCGCGCTCGCGTAGCCGCCCTGCGTGACATGGACGACCACCCGGTCCACCGGATAGTCGTCCGGCCGGTTCGCCGTCCGGTAGTTCGCCGGGGACGCCGCCACCCAGCGCGCCCCCCTGAAGTCCACCGCCCCCGCCACCCGGGCCTTGCGCACGCCCGGCAGCCGCCAGTAGAACCGCGTCAGCTCGTCCCTGCTCAGCGCCGCCGTGCCGACGGCCGCCGCCGCCCCGCCGACCAGCAGCGCGCGGCGCCCGATCCGCCGGTCCCTGTCAGCCGCCACTGTCCGATCCACCCCCCCTGCGCACCTCCGTGTGCACGCCGTGTGATCTCCAACGGATACTCGTGGGCCCTGGTTCCCGCGCCCCCGTACCCTTGAGGGGCTATGACTGACACCCCGCAGCGCACCCGTCCCCTCCGCGTCCTCGCCGCCATGTCGGGCGGCGTGGACTCCGCCGTCGCCGCAGCCCGCGCGGCGGAAGCCGGCCACGACGTCACCGGCGTCCACCTCGCGCTCTCCGCGAACCCGCAGTCCTTCCGCACGGGCGCCCGGGGCTGTTGCACCATCGAGGACTCCCGCGACGCCCGCCGCGCCGCCGACGTCATCGGCATCCCGTTCTACGTCTGGGACCTCGCCGACCGCTTCCGTGAGGACGTCGTCGAGGACTTCGTCGCCGAGTACGAGGCCGGGCGCACCCCCAACCCGTGCCTGCGCTGCAACGAGAAGATCAAGTTCGCCGCGCTCCTGGACAAGGCCCTGGCCCTCGGCTTCGACGCGGTGTGCACCGGCCACTACGCGAAGGTGGTCGTCGGGGACGACGGCTCCCGCGAACTGCACCGCGCCTCCGACATGGCCAAGGACCAGTCGTACGTCCTCGGCGTCCTGGACGAGAAGCAGCTCGCCCACGCGCTCTTCCCGCTCGGCGACACGGTGACCACCAAGGACGAGATCCGGGCGGAGGCCGAGCGCCGCGGCCTCGCCGTCGCCAAGAAGCCCGACTCGCACGACATCTGCTTCATCGCGGACGGCGACACCCAGGGCTTCCTGGCCCGGCGGCTCGGCAAGGCGGAGGGCGACATCGTCGACGAGTCCGGCGCGAAGGTCGGCACCCACGAGGGCGCGTACGGCTTCACCATCGGCCAGCGCAAGGGCCTGCGGATCGGCACCCCGGCCGCCGACGGCAAGCCGCGCTACGTCCTCGACATCTCACCGGTGGACAACACGGTCACGGTCGGCCCGGCCGCCGCCCTCGACGTCACCGGCCTCACCGCGATCAAGCCCCGCTGGTGCGGCACGGCCCCCTCCGGCCCCGGCACCTACACCGCCCAGCTCCGCGCCCACGGCGGCGAGACCGAGGTGAGCGCCGAGCTGGTCGGCGGCGAACTGCGCGTCACGTTCACCGAGCCGGTCCGCGGCGTCGCCCCCGGCCAGGCGATCGTCCTGTACGACGGCACCCGCGTCGTCGGCTCGGCGACCATCGCGTCGACCGTACGCCGTCAGTCGGTGACCTCGACGTCGTAGAAGCAGAGGTGGTCCTTGATCCGGGCGACCTCTGGCTTGGGCTCGGGATACGCCCAGACCAGGTCCGGCGCGTCCGGCAGGGACCAGTAGGAGGCGGTGCCCTTGAAGGGGCAGACGCTGTGCGACGCGGAGGGCGTGAGCAGGTCGAGCCGCACGTCGTCGGCGGGGATGTAGTAGCGCGGGGGACAGCCGGTCTCGTGCAGTACGAGGGCCCGGTCGCTCTCGGCGAGGACCAGGTCGCCGTGCGTCACGCGCACGTGCCGGTCACTGTCTTCGACGGTGATGGTGTGTCCTGAGGCCATGTAGAGGGGACGCGTACCGGCGCCCACTTGTTCCCGGCGCCGGCACCCGCACCCGCCGCACTCCGCCAGTGCCTACCCTGACCCCATGCGAATCTGCGTCTTCCTCTCCGCCGCCGACCTCGACGACCGCTACACCCGGCCCGCCCGCGACTTCGGCAAACTCATCGGAGCGGGCGGCCACGCCCTGGTCTGGGGCGGGTCCGACACCGGTCTCATGAAGGTCGTCGCGGACGGGGTCGAGGAGGGCGGCGGCAGGCTGATCGGCGTCACCGTGGAGTTCCTCGCCAACAAGGCCCGCCCCGGCGTCGACGAGATGGTCGTCGCGGCCTCCCTCGCGGAGCGCAAGCGGCTCCTCCTGGAGAAGGCCGACGCGGTCGTGGTCATGGTCGGCGGTACCGGCACCCTGGACGAGGCCACCGAGATCCTGGAGCTGAAGAAGCACGGCCGCACGGACAAGCCGGTCGTCCTGCTCAACACCGCCGGTTTCTACGACGGCCTGGAGGAACAGTTCCGCCGCATGGAGGCCGAGGGCTTCCTGCCCCGCCCCCTGCCGGAGCTGATGCACTTCGCCGCCGAACCCGCCGACGCGCTCGCCTACCTGGAGGCGAACCGGCCGGCCCGCTGATGCGAGCATGGCCCTCATGGCAACTCATGTGATCACCGGCGCCGGCTCCGGTATCGGCGCCGCCGTGGCCCGCAGGCTGCACGCGCGCGGGGACGACCTCGTCCTGCACGCGCGCGACGCGGCCCGCGCCAAGGAATTCGCCGCCGAGTTCCCGGGCGCCCGCACCCTGGTCGGCGACCTGGCGGACCCGGACCGGCTCTCCTGGGCCTTCTCCCACCAGTCGCTCCCGGACCGGGTGGACTCGCTGCTGCACATCGCGGGCGTGGTGGACCTGGGCGAGGTCGGCGAGCTGACCCCGAAGTCCTGGCGGCACCAGCTGAACGTCAACCTGGTCGCACCGGCCGAGCTGACCCGGCACTTCCTGCCCCAGCTGCGCGCCGCCCGCGGCCATGTGCTGTTCGTGAACTCGGGCGCGGGACTCAACGCCCACGCCGGCTGGTCGGCGTACGCGGCGTCCAAGCACGGCCTGAAGGCCCTCGCGGACTCCCTGCGCCAGGAGGAGGCCGGCAACGGAGTCCGGGTCACCTCGGTCTACCCGGGCCGGACGGCGAGCCCGATGCAGGCGAAGGTCCACCAGCAGGAGGGCAAGGAGTACGACCCGGCCCGCTGGATCGACCCGGAGTCGGTGGCGACCACCGTCCTGACCGCCCTGGACCTCCCGAGGGACGCGGAGATCACGGACGTCAGCGTGCGCCCCGGCCCGACGCCCGGCCCGGCGTAGCGGCGGTCGGGGGCACCACGTCCGGCGCACCGCACCAGCGCACCCGCGCCCCGACCAGCGCAGCCGCGCCACCGCACCCCGACCACCGCACCCGCACCGCGGTCACCCCGCATAGGCTCCTCGTGTGAACGCACACCCCACCTTCGGCCCGGCCACCGGCGTCGGCTCGCTTCCCGGCACCGACGCCAGGGAGGCCGCGAAAACCGCGACGGGCAGCTTCGAGGACTTCCCGTTCCTGCCCGAACTGCCCGCCCGCGGCCCCGGCGCCGACATGATCGGCCGTACCGCGGGCCTGCTCGTCGAGCTGTACGCGCGCGTGGAGCCCAGCGGCTGGCGGATCGGCGACCGGCCGGGCCGCGACACCCGGCGCGCCCGGTCCTGGCTGGGCGAGGACCTGGACGCACTGGAGGAGTTCACCCAGGAGTACCAGGGGCCGCTGAAGGTGCAGGCGGTCGGGCCCTGGACGCTCGCCGCCGCCCTGGAGCTGAGGAACGGCGAGTCGGCCCTCTCCGACCCCGGCGCCTGCCGCGACCTGGCCGCGTCGCTCGCCGAGGGCCTGCGCCTGCACCTGGCCGAGGTACAGCGGCGGGTTCCCGGCGCCGGCCTCGTGCTGCAACTCGACGAGCCGTCCCTCACCGCCGTGCTGCGCGGCCAGGTGCGGACCGCCAGCGGCTACCGCACCCACCGGGCCGTGGACCGCCAGCTCGTCGAGTCGACCCTGCGGGACGTCATCGACGTCCACGCCGGCGGCCCGGTGGCCGTCCACTCCTGCGCCCCCGACGTGCCCTTCGCGCTGCTGCGCCGGGCCGGGGCCGAAGCGGTCTCGTTCGACTTCTCGCTCCTCACCGAACGTGACGACGAGACGATCGGCGAGGCCGTGGAGGCCGGTACCCGGCTGCTGGCCGGTGTCGTGCCCGGCACGGACACCGCATTGTCAGACCCTGCCGGTAGCGTCATGGGTGTCAGGACGCTGTGGCGCAGGCTGGGGCTGCGACCGGGGCTGCTCGCGGAGACCGTCACGGTCACACCGGCGTGCGGGCTCGCGGGCGCCTCCCCGGCCTACGCCCGGCAGGCGCTCGCCCACTGCGTCCGGGCGGCGAGATCACTCGCGGACAACCCAGAGTAACGGGAGGAACACGGTGGCCGGCGACAAGCAGCAGGCTCAGACGGCGGTGCCCGCCGAGGCCCGGGAGCAGCACGCGCAGCTCGCCGAGCAGATCGAGGAGCACCGCTTCCGGTACTACGTGAAGGACGCCCCGGTCGTCAGCGACGCCGAGTTCGACAGGCTCCTGAAGACGCTGGAGGCGCTGGAGGACCAGTACCCGCCGCTGCGCACCCCGGACTCGCCGACCCAGAAGGTCGCGGGGTCGTACGAGACGGAGTTCACCTCGGTCGAGCACCGCGAGCGGATGATGTCGCTGGACAACACGTTCAACGACGACGACCTCGCGGCCTGGGTCGAGCGCATCCACAAGGAGCTGGGCGACCAGGAGTTCCACTTCCTGTGCGAGCTGAAGGTCGACGGCCTCGCGGTCAACCTGACGTACGAGCGCGGGCGCCTCGTCCGCGCGGCTACCCGCGGCGACGGCCGCACCGGCGAGGACATCACGCCCAACGTCCGCACGATCGCCGAGATCCCGGACCGGCTGCACGGCGAGAAGGTCCCGGACCTGGTGGAGATCCGAGGCGAGGTCTACTTCCCGATGGAGAAGTTCGCCGAGCTCAACGAACGGCTGGTCGCGGCCGGTGACAAGCCGTTCGCCAACCCGCGCAACGCGGCGGCCGGTTCGCTGCGCCAGAAGGACCCGCGCGTCACCGCCTCCCGCCCGCTGCACATGGTCGTGCACGGCATCGGCGCCCTGGAGGGCTTCGAGGGCCTCGGCCGGCTCTCCGAGGCGTACGAGCTGCTGAAGACCTGGGGACTGCCCACCTCCCGGCACAACAGGGTGGTCGACGACCTCGACGGGGTGCGGGAGTTCATCGCCCACTACGGCGAGCACCGGCACTCGGTGGAGCACGAGATCGACGGCGTCGTCGTCAAGCTGGACGAGATCCGCCTCCAGGGCCGCCTCGGTTCGACGGCCCGGGCCCCGCGCTGGGCGATCGCGTACAAGTACGCGCCGGAGGAGGTCAACACCAAGCTCATCGACATCAAGGTCGGTGTCGGGCGCACCGGGCGGGTCACGCCGTACGCGCAGGTCGAGCCGGTGACGGTGGCGGGCAGCGAGGTGGAGTTCGCGACCCTGCACAACCAGGAGGTCGTCAAGGCCAAGGGGGTGCTGATCGGCGACACCGTGGTGCTGCGCAAGGCCGGTGACGTGATCCCCGAGATCCTCGGCCCCGTCGCCGACCTGCGCGACGGCAGCGAGCGGGAGTTCGTGATGCCCGCCGAGTGCCCCGAGTGCGGCACCCCGCTGCGGCCCATGAAGGAGGGCGACATCGACCTCCGCTGCCCCAACGCCCGCACCTGCCCCGCCCAGTTGAGGGAGCGGGTGGCGTATCTCGCGGGCCGGGAGTGCCTGGACATCGAGCACTTCGGCTCGGTGGCGGCGGCCGCCCTCACCCGGCCGCTGGAGCCGGCCGACCCGCCGCTGGTCGACGAGGGAGACCTCTTCGACCTCACGGTGGAGAAGCTGCTGCCCATCAAGGCGTACGTCCTCGACCCCGACAGCGGGCTGCCCAAGCGCGACCCCAAGTCGGGCGAGGAGAAGGTCGTCACGGTCTTCGCCAACCAGAAGGGCGAGCCCAAGAAGAACACCCTCGCCCTCCTCCAGCACATCGAGGAGGCGAAGACCCGTCCGCTCGCCCGCTTCCTCAACGGCCTGTCCATCCGGCACGTCGGACCGGTCGCCGCACAGGCGCTGGCCCGCGAGTTCCGCTCCATCGACCGCATCGAGCAGGCCACCGAGGAGGAACTGGCCGGCATCGACGGCGTCGGAGGCATCATCGCGACGGCGCTCAAGGAGTGGTTCGCCGAGGAGTGGCACCGCGAGATCATCCGAAAGTGGAAGGCCGCTGGAGTCCCGCTCGAGGACGAGTCCACCGGCGACGACGAGGGACCGCGTCCCCTGGAAGGACTCACCGTCGTCGTCACCGGAACGCTGGAGCGCTACACCCGGGACGGCGCCAAGGACGCACTGCAGAGCCGCGGGGCCAAGGTGACCGGCTCGGTGTCCAAGAAGACATCCTTCGTGGTCGTCGGTGACAACCCCGGATCGAAGTACGACAAGGCGATGCAGGTGAAGGTTCCGGTCCTGAACGAGGACGGATTCGTCGTCCTTTTGGAGCAGGGGCCGGAGGCGGCGGCCGAAGTGGCGCTTCCGACCGGGGAGTAGCGGTTGAAGGCCACCCGTTCGGCGCATACCAGATGCATACGGGTGGCCGGGGCGCAATCGGGCAACCGTCCACGACCGTTGCCCGTGAAAGCCTTCCGCGGCCTACTGTTGGGATATGCGCCCGCCGTGCCCAGCTGCGGTCGGGGCATTCCCGTGCTCCGCAGGGCACGGACCGCATGGCGTGGGCACCGCCGGCTGTGAGAGGGACGGGAATGGAACCGACCGAGAGCGCCGCCCCGGGCGCACGGCTGCCGCTGCGCCGCCGGGCGTGCGCGTGGCGGGAGAGCCGCGGGACGGGGCGGGGCGACCGGCGCACCGGGTTGCCGGTCGCGAGCCTCGTGGCGGACGCCCGTGACCCGCTGCCGCTGGCCGCCGTCGAGCCACCGTCCCGTCTGACCGGCTCCGAACACGACTCCGAACGGCACCTGTCCTGGCCCGCGCTGCCCGCCGGTACCGTCGGCGCCGCCGCGTTCGTCCTCGGTGCCGGCTTCTACCGCGCCTTCACCGACCACCACGCCCTGTTCCCGTCGGGCACGGTGGGCTGGTCGCTGGCCGTGCTGACCGGCATCATCGTCGGCCACCTGGTGCTGCTCGGCCGCGCCCGCTGGTGGGGCGGCACCGGCTCCGGCGCCGCCCTCACCCTCGCCGTCCTGCTGCTCTACGGCTGGGTCCCGGCCGGCATGGTCAGCCTCACCGTCGTCGTCCTGGTCGGCATAGCCCGGCGCCACCGCTGGCGGCAGGGCGTCCTGCACGGCGCGGTGGACATCCTCGGCATCGGCGCCGGCGCTCTCGTGCTCGGCGCGTTCGGCCGGGTGCCGACCGTCGAGTCCCCCTGGAACCCCGCCGGTTGGAGCGTCACCGCGGCACCCCAGGTCGTGCTGGTGGCGGTGGCCTACCTCGCCGTCACCCGCGCCCTGCTCTGGTACCTGCACATCCCGCGCGGCGGCGAAGTGCCCACCGTCGCCCGCACCGCCCTGATGCGACAGGGCCTGGTCGCCGTCGCCCTGCTCGGCATCGCCCCGCTCGTCTGCGTGGTCGCCGTCGCCCAGCCGCTGCTGCTCCCGCTGTTCTCCATCCCGCTGGTCGCCCTCGACTCCACCCTGTGGATAGCCCGGGCCCGCGCCGAGGAGCAACTGCGCGACCCGCTGACCGGACTGCCCAACCGGCAGTGGCTCCTGGAGCGGATCTGGACCGCCCTCGACGACGCGGAACGCATCGGCGCCCGTTCCGCCCTCATGCTGATCGACCTCGACCGGTTCCGTTCGGTCAACGACACGCTCGGTCATCTCGCCGGTGACCGGCTGCTGCTCCAGATAGCGGACCGGCTGCGGGCCGCGCTGCCTCGCGGTGCGGAGGCGGCCCGGCTCGGCGGTGACGAGTTCGCGGTCTTACTGCCCGTCGCCGACTCCACGACGTCCGCGACCCGGGTGGCCCGCAACCTGGTCACCGCCCTCTCCTCCCCGCTCGACCTCGACGGCCTCACCCTCGTCCTGGAGGCCAGCGCCGGCGTCGCCGTCTTCCCCGACCACGCGCTCGACGCGGAAGGGCTGCTGCGCCGGGCCGACGTGGCCATGTACCAGGCGAAGCGGGACCGCACCGGCGTCGAGGTCTACGAGTCCAAGCGGGACTCCAACACCCCGGACCGGCTGGGCCTGCTGGGCGACCTGCGCCGCGCCCTGGACGCCCACGAGGTGCAGCTGCACTACCAGCCCAAGGTGCGCTTCGACGGCCAGGTGGCCGGACTCGAGGCCCTCGTGCGGTGGGTGCACCCCGAGCGCGGCAAGGTGCCGCCGGACGAGTTCATAGCGATCGCCGAGTCCTCCGGGCTGATGCCCCATCTGACGGAGTACGTCCTGGAGACCGCGCTCGGGCAGGTCGCCGCGTGGCGGGCGCAGGGTCTGCGGGTCCCGGTGGCGGTCAACGTCTCGCCGCGGGACGTTCACACGCCCGGGTTCGCGGGCCTGGTGGCGGCGCGGCTGGCCCGGCACGGCGTGCCGGCCGGGGCGCTGCAGCTGGAGATAACCGAGCATGTGCTGCTCGAGGACCCGCAGCGGGCCGCCGACACCCTCGCGGGACTCAACGGGCACGGCGTGAAGATGTCCCTGGACGACTTCGGCACGGGCTACTCGTCGCTGGTGCACCTGCGGCGGCTGCCGGTGAGCGAGCTGAAGATCGACCGGTCCTTCGTGGCCCGCCTGGCCGTGGACAACGAGGACGCCGAGATCGTGCGCTGCACGGTCGACCTCGCGCATTCGCTGGGGCTGCTGGTCGTCGCGGAGGGCGTCGAGGACGACGAGACCTGGGAGCGGTTGCGGGACCTGGGGTGCGACGCGGTGCAGGGGTGGCTGGTCGCCGCCGCCATGCCGCCGGAGGAGACCACCGCATGGCTGCTGGCGCGCGGGGCGCGGGGATGGGAGCGGCCGCGGGCGGCTCTCCCGGCGGCCGAGTAGTTTCCCACCCGCCCGCCCGTTCACCCTTTTTCAAGAGGTGAGCGTCTGCCCTGGGGACGCGATGGTGCGCCCTTTGGGGGAGCTGGCCCCTTACGGAGTGGCGAAGTGGCTGACCAGCAGCGCCAGCCGCGTCTCGTGGTCCTTCTCCGGCAGGCGGCCGCTGCGCATCAGGGTCACCAGGCCGTGCAGGGCGGCCCAGAAGGTCTCGGTCAGGATGCCGGCGTGCTCGCCGTCGGCGGTGATCGGCTCGACCGCCCCGAGGATCTCGCCGAACGCCGCCTGCAGCGGCTCCGGAGCCTCGGGGGTCGCGAACGGCAGGTCCACCAGGTGGGTGAACATCGCGTCGTAGAGGGCCGGGCGGCGGCGCCCGAAGGACGTGTACGTGGCCGCGACCGCGGCCAGCGCCTCGCGCGTGGTCGTCGCCGACGTGCGCGCCGCCCGTAGCTCCACCGCGAGGTCGGCGCAGCCCTGCACCGCCACCGCCGCCATGATCGCGTCCTTGCCCTTGAAGTGGCTGTAGAGGACCGGCTGGCTGTACTCGATCTCGGCGGCCAGGCGGCGGGTGGTCACCGCGTCCCAGCCCTCCGTCTCGGCGAGTTCGCGGGCGGCCGTGACGATCAGCTGCTCGCGCTCTGCCCGTTCACGTTCCCGGCGGTTCTGAATCGACATGCCTGGAATTCTAGCAGCGCTAGCCAATCTGTCGATGCTCTGCTAGCTTCGCTATCAGTCCTAGCGTTGCTAGAAAATCTCTCAGGGGGAGACCATGACCGTCACCGCGTACACCCTCGCCGTCCTGCTCGACCTGTTCTGCCTGTTCCTCGGCTACCGGTTCCTGTTCCAGCCGGGCCCCGCCGCCGCCGGCTACGGCGTGCCGGCCGACCCGAAGGGCGACGCCGGCGCCTACCTCTCGGTCAAGGGCCTCAGGGACGGCACGTACGGAGTCGTGGGGCTCCTGCTGCTGGCCTTCGCCGGGGCGCACGCCGAGGCCTGGTTCATGCTCGGCGTGGCACTCATACCGTTCGGGGACACGGTGAACGTGCTCCGCAACGGCGGGACGAAGGCGGTCGCCTTCGGGATCCACTTCGCCACCGCGATCATCATCCTGATCAGTGCCGCCCTGCTGTTCCTCGTCTGACCGCGCGGCGCGCCGTCACCCACCGGGGGTTCCGTCATGTCGTTGTTCGTACCGAAGTTCGATGAGTCCGTGATCGTGCGGGAGGCCGCCGCCGAGGTGGTCGGCGGCGACCCGACCCGGATCCGGCTGCTCGCCGACAGCAGCGCCACCGGCGGCGCGCTCTCCACCGTCCGGGTCACGCTCGGCGAGGGCGCCGACGGCGCCGCACCGCACCTGCACCGCACCGCCGCCGAGCTGTTCTACCTGCTCGACGGTGCGGCCGAACTGCTCTCCGGCGACGACGTCGTCACCGCCGAACGCGGCGACCTGGTCGTCGTCCCGCCCGGCAGGCCGCACGCCTTCGCCGCCGTCCCCGGCAGCACCGCGGACCTCCTGATCGTCATCACCCCGGGCGTGGAGCGCTTCGAGTACTTCCGCCACCTCCAGCGCCTGCGCCTCGGCGAGGCCACCCTGGAGAGCCTCCTGGAGACGCAGGAGCTGTACGACAACCACTTCCTGCGCAGCACGGCCTGGGAGAGACGCCACTGAAACCCGATGGATACGGGGCCCGGCGAAACCGTTTAACAGCCACCGGGCCCCGCCCCATAGGATTGGCTCCAAACCGCACACACTCACCCCAGAGGAACGCTGCATGCCTGGCATCACGCGCGAGGAGGTCGCCCACCTCGCCCGGCTGGCGCGTCTGGAGCTGAAGCCCGAAGAGCTCGAACACTTCGCGGGACAGCTGGACGACATCATCGGCGCGGTCGCCCGCGTCAGCGAGGTCGCCGACCAAGACGTACCGCCGACCTCGCACCCGCTGCCCCTGACGAACGTCATGCGCGCGGACGAGGTCCGTCCCTCGCTCACCCCCGAGCAGGCGCTCTCCGGCGCCCCGGCCCAGGAGCAGCAGCGTTTCAAGGTGCCGCAGATCCTGGGGGAGGACTAGACAGCCATGACGGACATCATCAAGCTCACGGCCGCCGAGACCGCCGCGAAGATCGCCTCCGGCGAACTCACCGCCGTGCAGGTCACCGAGGCCCACCTCGCCCGCATCGAGGCCGTCGACGAGAAGGTGCACGCCTTCCTGCACGTCGACCGCGAGGGCGCCCTGGCGCAGGCCCGTGCCGTCGACGAGAAGAAGGCCCGCGGCGAGCGGCTCGGCCCGCTGGCCGGCGTCCCGCTCGCGCTCAAGGACATCTTCACCACCGAGGGCATCCCGACCACCGTCGGCTCGAAGATCCTGGAGGGGTGGATCCCGCCGTACGACGCCACCCTCACCAAGCGTCTCAAGGCCGCCGACGTCGTCATCCTCGGCAAGACCAACATGGACGAGTTCGCCATGGGGTCCAGCACCGAGAACAGCGCGTACGGCCCGACCGGCAACCCCTGGGACCTGACGAAGATCCCCGGTGGCTCGGGTGGCGGTTCGTCCGCGGCCCTCGCCTCCTTCCAGGCCCCGCTCGCCATCGGCACCGACACCGGCGGCTCCATCCGCCAGCCGGCCGCCGTCACCGGCACGGTCGGCGTGAAGCCGACGTACGGCGCGGTGTCGCGGTACGGCATGGTCGCCTTCTCCAGCTCCCTGGACCAGGGCGGCCCGTGCGCCCGTACGGTCCTGGACGCGGCGCTCCTGCACGAGGTCATCGCCGGGCACGACCCGCTCGACTCCACCTCCATCGACGCCCCGGTCCCGCCGGTCGTCGAGGCCGCCCGCAACGGCAGCGTCGAGGGCATGCGCGTCGGTGTCGTCAAGCAGTTCCGCGGCGAGGGCTACCAGGCCGGCGTCATCCAGCGCTTCGACGAGTCCGTCGCCCTCCTCAAGGAGCTGGGCGCCGAGATCGTCGAGCTGGACTGCCCGTCCTTCGACCTCGCGCTCTCCGCGTACTACCTGATCGCGCCCAGCGAGTGTTCGAGCAACCTCGCCCGCTTCGACGGCCTGCGCTACGGCCTGCGGACCGGCGACGACGGCACGCACTCCGCCGAGGAGGTCACCTCCCTCACCCGTGAGGCCGGCTTCGGCCCCGAGGTGAAGCGCCGCATCATGCTCGGCACCTACGCCCTGTCGAGCGGCTACTACGACGCCTACTACGGCTCCGCCCAGAAGGTCCGCACGCTCATCACGCGCGACTTCGAGAAGGCCTTCGGGCAAGTGGACGTCATCGTGTCGCCCACGACGCCGACCACCGCCTTCGCGATCGGCGAGCGCGCCGACGACCCGATGGCGATGTACCTGGCCGACCTGTGCACCATCCCGACGAACCTCGCGGGCAACGCGGCGATGTCGCTGCCCTGCGGTCTCGCCCCGGAGGACAACCTCCCGGTGGGCCTGCAGATCATCGCCCCGGCGCTCAAGGACGACCGTCTTTACAAGGTCGGAGCCGCTGTCGAGGCCGCCTTCGTGGAAAGGTGGGGGCACCCGCTCCTAGAGGAGGCACCGTCGCTGTGAGCAACGCACTGTCGAAGGCCAAGGGCTTCAAGAAGTCGAAGTCCGGCACGTACCTGTCCATGGCCACCACCGCGTTCGGCGCGGTGAGTGTCGCCAAGCAGATCAAGAAGGCCCGCGCCGAGCACGACACGCTCCGGCTGATCGACGCCACGGTCTCCGCCGTGGCGATCGTGACCGGCCTCGCGATCCTCTACCGCGAGCTGAAGCGGCTGGGCGACGACGACGTCCTGCTGGGCTGAGAGGGAAGTTTCACCGTGACCACCACGACCGACCTGGTGTCGTACGAGGACGCGCTGGCGTCGTACGACCCCGTCATGGGCCTTGAGGTCCATGTCGAACTCGGCACCAGGACCAAGATGTTCTGCGGCTGTTCGACCGAGCTGGGCGCCGAGCCCAACTCGCAGACCTGCCCGACCTGCCTCGGCCTGCCCGGCGCGCTCCCGGTCGTCAACGCGACCGGGGTCGAGTCCGCGATCAAGATCGGTCTCGCGCTGAACTGCGAGATCGCCGAGTGGTGCCGTTTCGCCCGGAAGAACTACTTCTATCCGGACATGCCGAAGAACTTCCAGACCTCCCAGTACGACGAGCCGATCGCCTTCAACGGCTACCTCGACGTGCAGCTGGAGGACGGCGAGACCTTCCGCGTGGAGATCGAGCGCGCCCACATGGAGGAGGACACCGGCAAGTCCACCCACGTGGGTGGCGCGACGGGCCGTATCCACGGCGCCTCGCACTCGCTGCTCGACTACAACCGCGCCGGCATCCCGCTCATCGAGATCGTCACCAAGCCGATCGAGGGCGCGGGCGAGCGTGCCCCCGAGGTGGCGCGGGCGTACGTCCGTGAGCTGCGCGAGGTCATCCGGGCGCTCGGCGTGTCCGAGGCCCGCATGGAGATGGGCCAGATGCGCTGCGACGTGAACCTGTCGCTGCGGCCGCACGGCACCGAGAAGTTCGGCACCCGCTCCGAGACGAAGAACGTGAACTCGCTGCGGTCCGTGGAGCGTGCGGCCCGTTTCGAGATCATGCGGCACGCGGCCGTGCTGAGCGGCGGCGGGACGATCGTCCAGGAGACCCGGCACTTCCACGAGGACACCGGGTCGACGACCTCGGGTCGCGTGAAGGAGGAGGCCGAGGACTACCGGTACTTCCCGGAGCCGGACCTGGTTCCCGTGGCGCCCTCGCGCGAGTGGGTCGAGGAGATCCGCGCCGCGCTCCCGGAGATGCCGCTGGCCCGCCGCAACCGGCTGCTCGCCGAGTGGGGCGTCTCCGCGGTGGAGATGCAGGCGATCATCAACGCCGGTGCGCTGGACCTGATCGTCGCCACCATCGACGCCGGTGCCGACGCGGCCTCCGCCCGCAAGTGGTGGATGGGCGAACTGGCGCGCAGCGCCAACGAGTCGGGCACCTCGCTGGACGAGTTGGCGATCACCCCGGCGCAGGTCGCCCGGGTCACCGAGCTGGTCTCCAAGGGCGACCTCAACGACAAACTGGCCCGCCAGGTCATCGAGGGCGTCCTCGCGGGCGAGGGCACCCCGGACGAGGTCGTGGACAAGCGCGGCCTCAAGGTCGTGTCGGACGAGGGCGCGCTCGGCAAGGCCGTCGAGGAGGCCATCGCCGGCAACCCCGGCATCGCCGACAAGATCCGCGGCGGCAAGGTGGCCGCGGCCGGTGCCCTGGTGGGCGCGGTCATGAAGGCGACCCGCGGTCAGGCCGACGCGGCCCGCGTGAAGGAACTGATCCTGGAACAGCTCGGCGTCAGCGAGGGCTGAGCACCCGGTTCGAGCACCTGGTTCGCACGGTACGGCCCCGCAGGCAGCGCCCGCGGGGCCGTACCCGTCCGACGCGGCGGCCGACGGCCCGCCCTCCCGGTTTCCGGCATCGGTGAACGGGCTCCTTGTGATCTTCGTAGTGGTAGGCGATGCGTAGGAGCTCATGCGAACCGGCAGACAACGCACCCGCTCCGGTCGTCGGCGAGGGGCCGGACAAGGCTGCCCGACGGGAGCCGGAGGCCCGGGCGGCGGACGACGAGGACGTCGTCGAGGACGCCCGCCGGGCCCGCTGGATCGCCACCGTGACCGGGGTGCTGCTGGCCGTGATGGGGGTCACCGCGTCCTCGATGAGACTGAGCGGGGTGCCCGGCCTGGTGCCGGCCGCCTACGGCTCCGGCGCCGTGGTCTGCGTGCTCGCGTCGGTGCTCGGGGCCCGGGGCCGCACCCGCGTGGCCCTGTGGCTGATGATCCTGGGGACCATGGTGATGGCCCTCGGGGACCAGTTCGACTAGGGGCTGCCCGGCGGAGGCGGCCACCTTCCCCCGGAGAGAAGGAGCAACGCCCGGATGTACGCGGTATCGCTGGGTGACGGCGCCGAACTGCGGCCCCTGGAGGTCTGGCACGCCGAGGAACTGCTGGCGGACATCGACCGGGGACGTGAGTCCATCGGACGGTACATCGCCCTGGCCGACGTGATCCGGGACCTGGACGGCGCGCGCGCCTACCTCCGCTCCTACGCCGACAAGCGGGCCGCCGACGCCGGCAGCCTGCACGGGGTGTGGTTGGACGGGAGGCTCGTCGGCGGGCTGCTGTTCCGGACCTGGGACACGGCGACGGGGGTCTGCGAGGCCGGCTGCTGGCTGGAGCCCGCGGCCGCCGGGCGTGGTCTGGCCACCCGGGGCATGCGGATCCTTCTGGACTGGGCGTTTGACGGGCGCGGCATGCACCGTGTGGAGTGGCACGCGTCGCCGGCGAACGAAGCGAGCATCAACGTGGCCCGGCGGCTGGGCATGACCCGCGACGGCGTGCTGCGGGAGAACCACCCCCACCGGGGCGTGCGCACGGACACCGAGGTCTGGTCGGTGCTGGCCCCCGAGTGGCGTGCGGCACGCGCGCGTACCGCACAGCCCGATCATTAAGAGACCTCTCAGACAGCGTCCGTACGGTGCGAGGTATGGGAACGAAGACAGTGGACGGGGCCGGGACCGGCGCCGAGGCGAAGAACGACGAGACGGCGACGGAAGAGGCGGCGGTGGACACCACGAAGGCTCCGGCCGAGGCACCTGCGGGTACCGGGAGCGAGGACCCCGCGGCGGACGTCGAGCCGGAGGCGGAGGAGTCCGACGAGCTCACCGAGGAGGAGCCGGCCGCCCTCGCCGAGGAGGAGCCGGCTCCATCCGGCGTCGGCCAGGGCGCCGGGGCCGTCGTGTCCGTCGCGCTCGGCCTCGTCTCCCTCACGGGCGGCTGGATCGGTACGGTCGCCGCGGCCCGCGAGACCCTCATAGGCCAGCTACAGACCTCGTCGAGCGCGAGCGTCGCCAAGCAGGTCAAGGAGGTGTACGGCGACGCGTGGCAGACCACCGCGCTGTGGGCCGGCCTGTTCGCGCTGGTCGCGCTGGTCACCGGTGTCGTGGTGCTCGTCAGGCCCGCCTTCGGCGCGCCGGGCCGGGCGCAGGCGCCGTGGATCAAGTCGGTCGCCTGGGCGGGTGTCGCGCTCGGCGTCATCGGTCTGCTCCTGGCGGTCCTCAAGTACTCCGACGCACTGCTCGGCCTGCCCTCGACCGGCTGAGGAAAGCGCAGTTCACCAGGGGCCTCAGGGCGTCCGTAAGCACCTTACGGACGCCCTGAGGCCCCTTACGCGTACCCAGGCCCCCGCGGCCGCCCGAAGATGCGGAACTCTCCCGATGTGGCGCAGCCCCCTGGGAGACGAAGGTGGAGCCATCGCAGAAAGCGAAGCCCCACCGACTCCTCTTCCAAGGGAACCGCCATGTTCGCGTACGAACTCCACCAGATCCGGTCCGCCGAACTGCGCCGGCAGGCCGCCGACGCCCGCCTCGTCCGCGCGGCCGTCCGCTCCCGCCGCGCCGCCCGCCGCGCGGAGCCGGCCGGCGGCACCGCGGAGCCGGCCGAGTCCCATACCGCCGGCCGCGGCGGGAGCCGGCTCCCACGCACGGCATGACCGGGCCCCGGGCGGGCGGCGACGCCCGCCCGCAGGCCGGGAGCGAAGCCGCCGGCGGCCGGACGGGGGTCGACCGCCGGCACCCCCCATCGTCATCGGCTCATACGACGAGCGCACTGGCGCTGTGGAAAACCGTTGCCGTCCCCTCCACGCCCCGTGCGATGCTCTGGCCCGTGGAGACCAGGTCCGTGAGTCCCGTGTTCGTAGGCCGCAGCGACGAGTTGGGGGCCCTCGACGAGGCGCTCACCCGCGCCGGGGCCGCCGAGCCGCAGGCGCTGCTGCTCGGCGGCGAGGCCGGCGTCGGCAAGACCCGGCTGGTCGAGGAGTTCGCCACGGCCGCCTGCCGCAGGGGCGCGGTCGTGGCGCTCGGCGGCTGCGTGGAGATCGGCGCCGACGGGCTGCCGTTCGCCCCCTTCTCCAGCGCGCTGCGCACCCTGCGGGCCGTCCTGCCCGACGAGTGGGCCGCGGCCGCCGCGGGCCAGGAGGAGGAACTGGCCCGGCTGCTGCCCGAGCTCGGCGAGGCCACCACCAGCCGCCACGACGAACAGGGCACCGCCCGCCTCTTCGAACTCGCCGCCCGCCTCCTGGAACGGATCGCCGCCGACCGCACCGTGGTCCTTGTCCTGGAAGACCTGCACTGGTCCGACGCCTCCACCCGCCACCTCCTCGCCTACCTGCTGCGCACCCTGCGCACCGGCCGGCTCGTCGTCCTCGCCACCTACCGCTCCGACGACATCCACCGCCGCCACCCGCTGCGCCCCCTGCTCGCCGAACTCGACCGGCTGCGCACCGTCCACCGCCTCGAACTCGCCCGCTTCACCCGCGAGGAGGTCGGCCGCCAGATCGCCGGCATCCTGGCCGCTGAACCCGACCCGGCCCAGGTCGACGAGATCTTCGACCGCTCCGACGGCAACGCCTTCTTCGTCGAGGAACTCGCCGTCGCCGGCGCCGAGAGCTGCCGCACCGGCCTCACCGACTCGCTGCGCGACCTGCTCCTGGTGCGCGTCGAGGCACTGCCGGAGAGCGCCCAGCGGGTCGCGAGGGTCGTCGCCGAGGGCGGCTCCACCGTCGAGTACCGGCTGCTGGAGGCCGTCGCCGGGCTCGCCGAGGACGACCTCATCGAGGCGCTGCGGGCCGCGGTCGGCGCCAACATCCTCACCCCCACCCCGGCCGGCGACGGCTACCGCTTCCGGCACTCCCTGGTCCGTGAGGCCGTCGCCGACGACCTGCTGCCCGGCGAACGCTCGCGGCTCAACCGGCGCTACGCCGAAGCCCTGGAGGCCGACCCCACCCTGGTGCCGGCCGACGCCCGGGTGACCCGCCTCGCCAGCTACTGGTACCAGGCCCACGATCCCGCCAAGGCGCTGCCCGCCGTCCTCGACGCCTCCGTCGTGGCCCGCCGCAGGCACGCCTACAGCGAGCAACTGAGGCTGCTGGAAAGGGCGATGGAGCTGTGGGACACCGCCCCCGAGGAGATCCGCGCCGCCCTGCGCCCCGTCGACTACACCGACGTCTACCCGCCCTGCGGCTGCGACCCGGCCACCACCCCGTTGCGCTACCTCGACCTGATGGCGGAGGCGGCGGTCGCCGGCCGTTTCTGCGGTGAGCGGGAACGCGCCCTGAAGATCACCAAGAAGGCGCTGCGGATCCTGGAGGAGGAGGGCGACCAGCTGCGCGCGGCGTGGTTCTGGGTGCAGCGCTCCCGGCTCGTCCAGGCCCTGGCACGGGGCGACGGCTGGCAGGAACTCGGCACCGCCCAGGACCTGGTGCGCGGCCTGCCGCCCTCCGAGGTGCACGCCGACGTGCTGGCCAACGTCGCCGCCTGGTCCATGCTCCACGAACCGGGCCCGGAGGCCTTCGCCGCGGCGGAACGGGCCGTGGAGTACGCCCGGATGGTGGGCGCCCGCGAGATCGAGCTCAACGCCCGCCTCACCCTCGGCGGCCTCATGGTCGACGCGGGCGACGTCGAGGCCGGGCTGACGGAGATGGCCCGGGTCAAGAAGGCCGCCCTCCAGGAAGGCGTGGCGCATGTCGCGGGCCGCGCCTATGTGAACCTGCCGTCCGAACTGGAGGCGGTCGGCCGTTCCCGGGAAGCGGTGGCGCTGCTGCGCGAGGGCCTGGCCTTCACCCGCAGGTTCGGGCTGCTGGATCCGGAGGCCTGGATCTGGGACAACCTCTCGGACTCCCTGTACACACTGGGGCAGTGGGAGGAGGCCGCCGAGGCCGCGGCGGGGGCCCTCGGCTCCGCGGCCGGCGCGAAGCCCCGGGGCTCCAGCGTCCTGCGCCTCGCCCATCTCGCCCTGGCCCGGGGCGACCTCGCCGAGGCAGGCCGCCAGCTGTCCGTCGCCCGCGCCCACCTCGGCACCCATGACCCCATGCCCGAGCAGTGGCTGCCGGTGGCCCGCGTCACCATCGGCGTCGCCGCCGGGGAAGGCCGCCTCCTGGACGCCCGCGCCGAACTGCACCGCGCCCTGGAGGGCGGCTTCCCGCCCGGCACCCAGCGCTACGGCTGGTCCGTGCTGCTGGCCGCCGCCACCGCCGAGGCCGACGCCCGCGCCCTGCCCGCGGCCGCCGACGGCCGCAAAGAGGTCCTCGACCGGCTCGCCGAGGCGGTCCGCAAGCTCGCCACCGGCGCGCCCGTCTGGCAGGCGTACGAGCGCTGGACCCGCGCCGAACTGCACCGCGTCCACGGCACCGACACCGCCGCCCTCTGGTCGGACGTGGTCACCGACTTCGAGACGCTGGACCGCCCCTACGACCTCGCCCGGGTCCGCCGCCGGCTCGCCCAGGCGCTGCTCGAACAGGCCGCCGGTGACGAGGAGCGCGAGCGGGCCCGGGAACTGCTCCGCCTGGCCGGTGCGGTCGCCGCGCACCTGGGCGCCCGTCCGCTGGCGGACGCCGTCGCCCTGCTCGCCCAGCGCGCCCGTCTCACCCTCACCGGAAAGACCCCCGGCCGGGCCCTCGACCCCGCCGAGAGCCTCGGTCTCACCAGCCGGGAGCGGGACGTACTGCGCCTGGTCTCGGCCGGCCGCACCAACCGTCAGATCGCCGAGGAGCTGTTCATATCCCCGAAGACCGCGAGCGTCCACGTCTCGAACATTCTGGGCAAGCTGGGCGTCGCAGGGAGGGGCGAGGCAGCGGCGGTGGCCCACCGACTGGGGTTGTTCCCCGTCGAGGCCCTCGGCCCGACCAGGTAGGGGACCGGCACAGGAGGCACCGTGTTCAACATGTTCGACGAGCTCTTCGCACCCGGCCGCAAGCACACCCACGACGAGCAGAAACGGCTGGAACTCACCCGGGAGGACGTGGGGGACACGGATCCCGGACGCGGTCCGATAGACCTCGCGTCCGGCAAGGTCGTCATACGCCTTCCCCAGGAGGAGCCCGAGGCGGAGCCCGCCGAAGACCCCGGTGGCGCCCCGGGTGACGCCTCAGGTGACGCCTCCGGCGACGACAGGGCGTGAGCGGCGCCGCCTACTTCACCTCCAGCTCGAGGATCCGGTCGTCGCCCGCCTTCGGCCTGCCCCGTCCGTCCGTGTTGCTGGTCACCAGCCACACCTTGTCGCCGCCCGCCGCCACCACCGTCCGCAGCCGGCCGTACTCGCCGGTGAGGAAGGCCTGCGGCGCGGCGGCCGCGGTCGTGCCGCGGAGCGGGACACGCCACAGCCGCTGCCCCTTCAGGGCCGCCATCCAGATGACCCCGTGCACGTAGGCGATCCCGCTGGGGGAGGCGTCGTCGGTGTGCCACTGGGCGATCGGGTTCACGTACTTCGGGTCGCCCGACCTGCCCTCCGCGTTCGGCCAGCCGTAGTTTCCGCCGGGCTTGACGGCGTTCAGCTCGTCCCAGGTGTCCTGGCCGAACTCCGAGGCGAACAGCCGCTGCTTGTCGTCCCAGGCCAGACCCTGCACGTTGCGGTGGCCGTAGGTGTAGACGGGCGAGTTCGGGAACGGGTTGCCGGGGGCCGGATCGCCCTCCGGGGTCAGCCGCAGGATCTTCCCGCCCAGTGACCCCTTGTCCTGGGCGAGACCGCGCCGCCCGCTCTCGCCGGTGCCGGCGTAGAGCATGCCGTCGGGGCCGAAGGCGATCCGGCCGCCGTTGTGGATGAACCCCTTGGGGATGCCCTTGAAGATCGTGTCGGGGGCGCCCAGCTGCTCTCCCGCCGGCTTGTTCGCGTCCCACAGCATCCGCACGATCCGGTTGTCGGAGGCCGAGGTGAAGTAGGCGTAGATCATGTGGTCCGAGGCGAATCCGGGGGAGAGGGCGATACCGAGCAGGCCGCCCTCACCGGCGGCGGCCACGCCCGACACCGTGCCCAGCTCCGTGATCTTCCCGGTCCTCTCGTCGACCTTGCTGATCGTCCCGTCGTCCCGGTCGGAGACCAGCAGCCCGCCGCCGTCCGGCAACACCGCGAGCCCCCAGGGCGACTTCAGCCCCTGGGCGACGGTCCGCACCACCCTGACCGACCCCGTGGCGGGCGCGACGGCCTCGGCGGACGCGGAGGCGGACGCACCGGCCGACGCACCGCCCGACGCACTCTCGGCCCAGGGCGCCGTGGGCACCCCACCGCCGCCGCCCCCGGAGGAACACCCGCCGGCGAGCAGTACCCCGGCCGCGGCCAACACAGCGGTCACACCTCGACGTTGCACGATCACGGTCCTTCCGGCAGCCCTCTGCCCGACGTTAGTGCAGCGCCCCGCACGGGGCGCGGGGAACTCAGTCCCACGACCCCTGCGCCGCAGGCAACCGCCCCAGCTCGGCAAGGTCCTCCGCACTCAGCCGCACCTCCACGGCCCCGGCGTTCTCGGCCACCCACCGCCCCCGCTTCGTCCCCGGCACCGGTACCACGTGTGCCCCCTGCGCCAGTACCCACGCCAGCGCCACCTGAGCGGCGGTGACCTCACCCCCGTACCGCCCCGCGACCCTGCGCAGTCCCGCGACGATCGGCTGGTTCGCCGCCATCATCTCCGCCGTGAACCGGGGGTGCCGGGCCCGCAGGTCGTCCGGTTCGAACCCCTCACCCGGCCTGAGCGTCCCGGTGAGGAAACCGTTGCCCAGCGGCATCGCGGCGAGGAATCCGACGCCCCGCGCCGCGCACCACGGCAGCAACGCCTCCAGCGCCTCCGGCGACCACACCGACAGCTCCGCCTGCACCGCGGTCACCGGAAACACCTGCTGCACCCGCCGAAGCTGCCGCAACGTGGCGTCGTGCATCCGCGCCCCCGACCTGCGCCCCCCGCGCGCCCCCACGGCGCACAACCCCAGCGCACGCACCTTCCCCGCCTGCACCAGTTCCGCCATCGCGCCCCAGGTCTCCTCGACGGGGACCTCGGGATCGGCGCGGTGCAACTGGTAGAGGTCTATGACGTCCGTCTGGAGCCGCCGCAGCGAGGCGTCGCAGGCCCGCTTCACGTACCCGGGCCGGCCGTTCGCCACGATGTGCTGGTCGCCCACCAGCAGCCCCACCTTGGTCGACACGAAGGCCTCGGCCCGCCGCTCCCTGAGCACCCGTCCCAGCAGCAGCTCATTGGTGAACGGCCCGTACATGTCCGCGGTGTCCAGCAGCGTCACGCCCAGGTCCAGCGCCCGGTGCACCGCTCTCGCCGACTCGTCGCCCCGCTGTCGCGAACCGCTGTACGCCCAGCTCATCGGCATGCACCCGAGTCCGACGGCCCCCACCGCGAGCGCCCCCGCGCCGATCGTCCTGCGCTCCACCAGCCCGTGAACCTCCTTCTTGGACCCCCCAACCTAACCTCTGCGCGCGCACGCCCCTGACATAGCCTCCTGACCATGACCCAAGACGCATGGCTGCCCATCCCGCCGGACGAGTTCACCGAACTGCCCGAAGGGCTCGACTACCTGTTCTGGGACGGTGGCCAGGAGTTTCCCGGTGACCCCGCCGACTGCGCCGTCTACGTCGTCCCCTACATGAAGCGGCAGCCGGTGAAGGTGCGGCCGCTTCAGGGGATGCGCAACGTCCGGCTCATCCAGACCCTCACCGCCGGCGTCGACGACATGATCGCCGCGCAGGACCTCATCGTCCCCGGCGTCCAGTTGTGCAACGCGCGCGGGGTGCACGAGGCGAGCACCGCCGAACTGGCGCTCGCCCTGACGCTGGCGTCGCTGCGCGGCATCCCGGGCTTCGTCCGGGCCCAGCAGCAGGAACACTGGCAGAGCGGCTTCCACCCCGCCCTCGCCGACCGCAACGTCCTCATCGTCGGCTACGGCGCCATCGGCGAGGCCATCGAGGGCCGGCTCGTGCCCTTCGAGGTTGCGCGGGTGGCGCGTGTCGCGCGCTCCGGGCGCGCATCGGCGCGCGGTCCCGTGCATCCGCTCACCGAACTGCCGAATCTGCTTCCGGAAGCCGATGTCGTCATCCTTTCCACGCCCCTCACGGACACCACACGCGGCCTCGTCGACGCCGAGTTCCTCGCCCGGATGAAGAACGGCGCACTCCTCGTGAACGTCGCGCGCGGGCCCGTCGTGGACACCAAGGCCCTGCTCGCCGAACTGGAGAGCGGCCGTGTCACCGCGGCCCTGGACGTCACCGATCCCGAGCCGCTGCCGGCCGGACACCCCCTGTGGCAGGCGCCCGGTGTGCTGATCAGCCCTCATGTCGGCGGCCCCACCTCGGCTTTCCTGCCCCGCGCCAAGCGACTCGTCACCGAGCAGCTGAACCGCTTCGTGAACCGCGAGCCGCTGCGCAACGTGATCCTCACGACGGGCTCCGCCGCCGGCTGACCCGCGCGGCAGCACGCCCGCGATCCGCTTCCGGCACGGTCCGCGACCTCCCGGGCGCGGTGCGTGCGGGCATAGTCGCTGCTCGTCACGGAGCGTAGAGAAGCTATGTCCCTGAGTGACGAGACTGGTGTATCGTCCCGACAGGGGCTGCGCCGTGAGCCGTTCGGCGCCGGGGACGGACATGTCAGATTTGTGAGGGGGGCGACGGGCGATGCACGGCCTATGGACGAACGATCCGACGCGGCGGAGCCGCCGGCGGCGACCCTGGCGCACAGCTGCGCGCAGACGCGGCCACCACACCAGCCACCACACCAGCCATCACCAGCACACGCACAGCGGACGCGGGCGGCACCCCCATCCAGCGCACCGGGTCCCGAGGCACCCGGGACCGGCGCGGGCCGGGAGGATCCGGTGACAGCGCCGACGTCCGTGACGACCGCTCTCCCCGGAGCACTGCGGGCACAGCCTCCGGCAGGGATGACAGGGCCCCGTCCGCCGGCCGCCGGCGGCCGGACCGGCATGGTCCGCCAGCTCGTGCTGGCCCTGATCTGCGCGGCATACGCCGTCGGTGCCGCGTTCGACTGGGGCTCGAACCAGCTCGCCCTGTTCATGGGCGACTTCGGCCTGACCGCGGCCGCCGGCACCGCCGCCGTGTCCTGCTTCGTCTACGCCCGCTCCCCGCGGGTCCGCTTTCGATCCGCCTGGCTGCTGTTCTCCCTGTCCTCGGCCATGGCGGCCCTGGGCAACGCGGTCTGGGGATGGTACGAGGTCGTGCTCCAGCGGCCGGTGCCCAGTCCCAGCTACGCCGACCTGTTCTTCCTGTGCTTCGCGCCGCCCGCCATCGTGGGCCTGCTGGTGCTGGCCAAGCGGCCCGTGACCAAGGCCGGCTGGATCTGCCTGGGCCTGGACGCCTGGCTGATCGGCGGCTCGCTGCTCACCCTGTCCTGGAGCCTCGCGCTCGCCCAGGCCGCCCGGTTCGACGGGCCCAGCGTCGCGCACACCGCGCTCTCGCTGGCGTACCCGCTGCTGGACATCGCCCTGGTCAGCATGGTGCTCGCGCTGCACTTCCGGCGTTCGCCCGGCAACCGCACCGCGGTGAACACCGCGATCGGCGCGCTCGCCCTGACCGTGATGTGCGACGCCCTGTTCACCTCACCGCTGCTGCACAGCAGTTACCGCTCGGGTCAGCTGCTGGACGCGGGCTGGTTCGCCGGGTCGCTGCTGCTGGCGTACGCCCCCTGGGCCGCACCCCGGCCCCAGGGAACCCGGGAGCCCGAAGGGCACACGCGCGTCGTCCACGAGCACGTGCCCGGCGGGCGGACCCCGGCGCCCAGGCAGCCGTCCGCGCCCGCCCCGGGCGGGGATCACACCAGGTACCCGGCGGGCCGCCCGATCAGCGGCTCCCTGGCCGCGCTCACCCCGTACCTGGCCGCCGGCGTGTGCACCCTGGGCATCCTCTACAACGTCCTCGACGGCCGCAGCCCGGACCACGTGGTCCTGATCACCGCCGGCTGCGTGGTCCTCGCGCTCGTCGTGCGCCAGGGCATCATGCTGCTCGACAACATCACCCTCACCCAGGAACTGGCCCAGCAGGAGAACCACTTCCGCTCCCTGGTGCAGGGCTCCAGCGACGTCATCATGATCGCCGCGCCCAACGGCATCCTCCGGTACGTCTCCCCGGCTGCCGCCGGGGTCTACGGACGGCCCGCCGAGGACCTGGTGGGCTCGGAGCTGGCCAGTCTCATCCACCCGGAGGACCTCGGCTGCGTGGTGCACGAGGTGCGCCGCTTCCTCGCCGCCAGGCCCCAGGAGGAACCGACCACCCGGATCGAGTGCCGGTTCCGGTCCGGCGAGGGCGGCTGGCTCAATGTCGAGTCCACCGTCAACCGGCACCACGGCGGCCTCATCTTCAACAGCCGGGACGTCACCGAGAGAGTGCGGCTGCAGGCCCAGCTCCAGCACAACGCCGAGCACGACCCGCTCACCGACCTGCCCAACCGCGCCCTGTTCACCCGGCGTGTCCAGCAGGCGCTGTCCGGCCGCCGCTCCTCGGACCGGGGCCCCGCCCTCAGGAACACGGCGGTGCTCTTCATCGACCTGGACGGGTTCAAGGCCGTCAACGACACGATCGGGCACCAGGCCGGGGACGAACTGCTCGTCCAGGCCGCGCGCAGACTCCAGGACGCGGTCCGCCAGGGCGACACCGCGTCCCGGCTGGGCGGCGACGAGTTCGCGGCGCTGATCGTCGGGGACGGCACCCGTGACCGCAGTGCCCGGGAGCGGCACATCCTGGAGCTCGCCGACCGCCTCAGGGTGACCCTCTCCCAGCCGTACCTGATTGACGGCAACGATGTCCGTGTCAACGCGTCCATCGGCGTCGCCTTCGCCGAACCGGGCCTCGGGGCGGGCGAGTTGCTGCGCAACGCCGACCTGGCGATGTACCGCGCCAAGTCGGCCGGGAAGGGCCGCGTCGAGCTGTACAAGCCACAGATGCAGCAGGACGTCGTCCGCAAGGCGGAACTGGCCACCCGGCTGCGGGCCGCGCTGCACGACGGTGAGTTCGCGCTGCTGCACCAGCCCGTGGTGTGCCTGGAGAACGGCCGGATCGAATCGGTCTCCGCCCAAGCGCGCTGGCGCTCCTCGCAGGGGGTGCTGTTCACGCCCGCCGAGTTCCTCAGGGTGGCCGAGGACAGCGACAAGACCGCCGAACTGGACCGGTGGATCTTCCAGCAGGCGGTCGAACAGGCCGCCGAGCGGGCCGCGGGCGGGCTGTTGGTACCGGTCGCCGTGCGCCTGAGCGCCCGGCGGCTGCTCGACCGGTCCTCGGCGCTCGGCTCCGTCGAGGCCCTGCTCACCCGGCACGGGCTGCCCTCCGGGTCGCTGGTCCTGGAACTGTCCGACACCGACCCCAGGATCCCGCTGGACGAGCTGGAGCGTCGGCTGACCGCGCTCAGCAGGCACGGCGTCCGGATCGCGCTGGACGGCTTCGGCAGCGGCTACGCGGCGATCACGGCGCTCCGGAAGCTCCCCGTCGACGTACTCAAACTCGACCGCGGTCTGGTCGAGGGGATCGTCGAGTCGCCCCGGCTGTACAAGATCACCAGCGGGCTGCTGCGGATCGCCTGCGACCTGGGCCTCCAGTCCGTCGCCGAGGGCGTGGACCTGCCCGAACAGGTCACCGCGCTGCGCGCGATGGGCTGCACCCACGGCATGGGGATGGCCTTCTCCGGCCCGGTGGACGAGTACCGGCTGCGCCGGGCGCTCGGCTCCGGCCACTACCCGGTCCCGCACGCACCGGCCGAGCCGGCCTTCGCAGGGGGCGGCGCGGGGGTGTACACCAGTGGTGTGCCCGCGGTGCTCGGAGGCGGAAGTGCCCTTCGCTCACATAATGAGACTCCCGTCCCACCCACTTGACACGTGGTGCGCGTCAGAGGGAGGGTCAGTCCCATGCGCACCCGAATTCTCGTACTTGGACAGCGCGTCGGCTGAACTGGGACCCACCGGAGAAGGCTCCGGAAACCCAGCGACCACACCGGCGCGCTCCCCTCGCTTGCCTTTTGGCACGAGGGGTTTTTTGTTGCACCAGCACCACTCGTACAGCATGCGTACGGCAGCAGAATCCCGTACGAACCTCGCAAAAACCCTCAGCATCGAGAAGAGAATGCCGATGACCGAGCAGAGCGCCGCGGCCCACCATCCGCAGCCGCGGCCCCGTTCCGGAGGACAGCAGTCCGCCCCCGTCGAGCACGTCACGGGTGCGAAGTCCCTCATCCGCTCCCTCGAGGAGGTCGGCGCTGACACGGTATTCGGCATCCCGGGCGGCGCGATCCTGCCCGCCTACGACCCGCTGATGGACTCCACCCGGGTGCGCCACGTCCTGTGCCGGCACGAGCAGGGCGCCGGTCACGCCGCCACCGGCTACGCGCAGGCCACCGGCAAGGTCGGCGTCTGCATGGCGACCAGCGGCCCGGGTGCCACCAACCTGGTGACGCCGATCGCGGACGCGCACATGGACTCGGTGCCGCTCGTGGCGATCACCGGGCAGGTCGCGTCCTCCTCGATCGGCACGGACGCCTTCCAGGAGGCGGACATCGTCGGCATCACCATGCCGATCACCAAGCACAACTTCCTGGTCACCAAGGCCGAGGACATCCCGCGGACCATCGCCCAGGCGTTCCACATCGCCTCGACCGGCCGTCCCGGCCCGGTCCTGGTCGACATCGCCAAGGACGCCCTCCAGGCGAAGACGACCTTCTCCTGGCCGCCGGTCATGGACCTGCCCGGCTACCGCCCGGTGACCAAGCCGCACGCCAAGCAGATCCGCGAGGCCGCCAAGCTGATCACCTCCGCGAAGCGGCCCGTCCTCTACGTCGGCGGCGGCGTCATCAAGGCGCGCGCCACCGCCGAGCTGAAGGTCCTCGCCGAACTCACCGGAGCGCCCGTCACCACCACCCTGATGGCGCTCGGCGCGTTCCCCGACAGCCACCCGCTGCACGTGGGAATGCCGGGCATGCACGGTGCGGTCACCGCCGTCACCGCGCTGCAGAAGGCCGACCTGATCGTCGCCCTCGGAGCCCGCTTCGACGACCGTGTCACCGGCAAGCTGGACAGCTTCGCCCCGTACGCGAAGATCGTCCATGCCGACATCGACCCCGCGGAGATCGGCAAGAACCGCGCCGCCGACGTGCCGATCGTCGGCGACGCCCGCGAGGTCATCGCCGACCTGATCCAGGCCGTGCAGAAGGAGCACAGCGAGGGCCACCAGGGCGACTACAGCGCCTGGTGGAAGGACCTCTCCCGGTGGCGCGACACCTACCCGCTCGGCTACGACCAGCCGGACAACGGCTCGCTCTCCCCGCAGCAGGTCATCGAGCGGATCGGGCAGCTCGCCCCGGAGGGCACGATCTTCGCGGCGGGCGTCGGCCAGCACCAGATGTGGGCCGCGCACTTCATCCAGTACGAGAAGCCCGCCACCTGGCTGAACTCCGGCGGCGCCGGAACCATGGGCTACGCGGTCCCGGCCGCCATGGGCGCCAAGGCCGGCGCGCCCGGCAACACCGTCTGGGCGGTCGACGGCGACGGCTGCTTCCAGATGACCAACCAGGAGCTCACCACCTGCGCCCTGAACAACATCCCGATCAAGGTCGCCATCATCAACAACGGCGCCCTCGGGATGGTCCGCCAGTGGCAGACCCTCTTCTACAACCAGCGGTACTCCAACACGGTGCTGCACTCCGGTCCTGACGACGTCAACCCGGACGCGCGCGGCACCCGCGTCCCCGACTTCGTCAAGCTGTCGGAGGCCATGGGCTGCCACGCCATCCGCTGCGAGTCCCCGGACGACCTCGACAAGGTCATCGAAGAGGCGAACTCCATCAACGACCGCCCCGTCGTCGTCGACTTCATCGTCCACGAGGACGCGATGGTGTGGCCGATGGTCGCCGCCGGCACCTCCAACGACGAGATCCTGGCCGCCCGGGACGTCCGCCCCGACTTCGGCGACAACGAAGACGACTGAGCGAGAGAGACGCAGAAAACATGTCCAAGCACACGCTCTCCGTCCTGGTGGAGAACAAGCCGGGCATCCTGGCCCGGATCGCGGCCCTCTTCTCCCGCCGCGGCTTCAACATCGACTCGCTCGCCGTCGGGGTCACCGAGCACGCCGACATCTCCCGCATCACGATCGTGGTGAGCGTCGAGGCCCTGCCGCTCGAACAGGTCACCAAGCAGCTCAACAAGCTCGTCGAGGTGCTGAAGATCGTCGAACTGGAGCCGGGTTCGGCCGTTCAGCGGGAACTCGTTCTGGTGAAGGTGCGCGCCGACAACGAGACGCGCTCCCAGATCGTGGAGATCGTCCAGCTGTTCCGTGCCAAGACCGTCGACGTCTCCCCGGAGGCCGTCACCATCGAGGCCACCGGCAGCAGCGAGAAGCTGACCGCCATGCTCAAGATGCTGGAGCCGTTCGGCATCAAGGAACTGGTCCAGTCCGGGACCATCGCGATCGGCCGTGGCGCCCGGTCGATCACGGACCGCTCGCTGCGCGCCCTCGACCGTTCCGCGTAAGGCTTGCACCAGGCTTGACACGGGCGGCCGACGGCCGTCGGCCGCCCGTATGCCGAGACCCCGAGACTTCCCTTCCCCCCGCCGTCATACGGTGGGACGCAACATCTGCACACCAAGGAGAGAACCCAAAGTGGCCGAGCTGTTCTACGACGCTGACGCCGACCTGTCCATCATCCAGGGCCGCAAGGTCGCGGTCATCGGCTACGGCAGCCAGGGCCACGCCCACGCGCTGTCGCTGCGCGACTCCGGTGTCGACGTCCGTGTCGGTCTGCACGAGGGCTCCCGGTCCAAGGCCAAGGCCGAGGAGCAGGGCCTGCGCGTGGTGACCCCGTCCGAGGCCGCCGCCGAGGCCGACGTCATCATGATCCTGGTGCCGGACCCGATCCAGGCCAAGGTCTACGAGGAGTCGATCGCCCCCAACCTGAACGACGGCGACGCCCTGTTCTTCGGTCACGGCCTGAACATCCGCTTCGGCTTCATCAAGCCCCCGGCCGGCGTCGACGTCTGCATGGTCGCCCCGAAGGGCCCGGGCCACCTGGTGCGCCGCCAGTACGAGGAGGGCCGCGGCGTCCCCTGCATCGTGGCCGTCGAGCAGGACGCCACGGGCAACGGCTTCGCGCTGGCCCTGTCGTACGCGAAGGGCATCGGCGGCACCCGCGCCGGCGTCATCAAGACGACCTTCACCGAGGAGACCGAGACCGACCTCTTCGGCGAGCAGGCCGTTCTCTGCGGTGGCACCTCCGCCCTGGTGAAGGCCGGTTTCGAGACCCTGGTCGAGGCCGGCTACCAGCCGGAGATCGCCTACTTCGAGTGCCTGCACGAGCTGAAGCTCATCGTCGACCTGATGTACGAGGGCGGCCTGGAGAAGATGCGCTGGTCGGTCTCCGAGACCGCCGAGTGGGGCGACTACGTCACCGGCCCGCGGATCATCACCGACGCCACCAAGGCCGAGATGAAGAAGGTCCTCGCGGAGATCCAGGACGGCACCTTCGCCAACAACTGGATGGAGGAGTACCACGGCGGTCTGAAGAAGTACAACGAGTACAAGACCGCGGACTCCGAGCACCTGCTGGAGACCACCGGCAAGCAGCTGCGCAAGCTGATGAGCTGGGTGAACGAGGAGGCGTGAGCCTCAGCGACGGGGCCGGAGCACACTGCTCCGGCCCCGTTGTCCACCCCGTCGAATCTCGGACGGGTGATCCTTCCGCAGAGGCGTAGGACGACCAACGCCACGCCACTACACTGCCGTACTACATACGCGTCAGGCCCACAGCGTCGTGCGTCTCCGCGGCTAGCCAACCTCCACCGCCTGCGGCCGTCGGGACGGCCGTCCGCATTGGACCTGTGAGGACTCACGTGAGCTCGAAACCTGTCGTACTCATCGCTGAAGAGCTGTCGCCCGCCACTGTCGACGCGCTGGGCCCGGACTTCGAGATCCGGCACGCCAACGGAGCAGACCGAGCCGAACTGCTCCCCGCCATCGCCGACGTGGACGCGATCCTGATCCGCTCCGCCACCAAGGTCGACGCCGAGGCCATCGCCGCGGCGAAGAAGCTCAAGGTCGTCGCGCGAGCCGGCGTCGGCCTGGACAACGTGGACGTCTCCGCCGCCACCAAGGCCGGCGTGATGGTCGTGAACGCCCCGACCTCCAACATCGTGACCGCCGCCGAGCTGGCCTGCGGTCTGCTGATCTCCACCGCGCGCCACATCCCGCAGGCGAACTCCGCGCTGAAGAACGGCGAGTGGAAGCGCAGCAAGTACACCGGCGTCGAGCTCGCCGAGAAGACCCTCGGCGTGGTCGGCCTCGGCCGGATCGGCGCCTTGGTCGCGCAGCGGATGTCCGCGTTCGGCATGAAGGTCGTCGCCTACGACCCCTACATCCAGCCCGCCCGCGCCGCCCAGATGGGCGTCAAGGTGCTCTCCCTCGACGAGCTGCTGGAGGTCGCCGACTTCATCACCGTGCACCTCCCGAAGACCCCCGAGACGGTCGGCCTGATCGGCGACGAGGCGCTGCGCAAGGTCAAGCCGTCCGTGCGCATCGTCAACGCCGCCCGCGGTGGCATCGTCGACGAGGAGGCGCTGTACGCGGCGCTCAAGGAGGGCCGGGTCGCCGGCGCCGGCCTCGACGTGTACGCGAAGGAGCCGTGCACCGACTCCCCGCTCTTCGAGCTGGACCAGGTCGTCTGCACCCCGCACCTCGGCGCCTCCACCGACGAGGCCCAGGAGAAGGCCGGTATCGCGGTCGCCAAGTCCGTCCGCCTCGCGCTCGCCGGCGAACTGGTCCCGGACGCGGTGAACGTCCAGGGCGGTGTCATCGCCGAGGACGTCAAGCCGGGCCTGCCCCTCGCCGAGCGCCTCGGCCGCATCTTCACCGCGCTCGCGGGCGAGGTCGCGGTCCGCCTCGACGTCGAGGTCTACGGCGAGCTGACCCAGCACGACGTGAAGGTGCTGGAGCTGTCCGCGCTCAAGGGTGTCTTCGAGGACGTCGTCGACGAGACCGTCTCCTACGTCAACGCGCCGCTGTTCGCCCAGGAGCGGGGCGTCGAGGTCCGCCTCACCACCAGCTCCGAGGCCAGCGACCACCGCAACGTGGTGACCGTGCGCGGCACCCTCTCCGACGGCGAGGAGGTGTCGGTGTCCGGCACGCTGGCCGGCCCCAAGCACATCCAGAAGATCGTCGCGGTCGGCGACTACGACGTCGACCTCGCCGTCGCCGACCACCTGCTGGTCCTGCGCTACGAGGACCGGCCGGGCGTCGTCGGCACCGTCGGCCGCATCCTCGGCGAGGCGGGCATCAACATCGCCGGCATGCAGGTGGCCCGCGCGGCGGTGGGCGGCGAGGCGCTGGCCGTCCTCACCGTGGACGACACGGTCGCCCCGGCCGTGCTGGCCGAGGTCGAGACGGAGATCGGCGCCACGTCGGCCCGCTCCGTCAACCTGGTCTGACGGCACCTCCGCGAACGCCGGGTGGGCCGACGGCAGTCGGCCCACCCGGCGTTCGCGTGTCCGCCTAGCCGTCGGTGTCGCGCAGCTTCACCCCCGCTCCGACCGCGGCCGCCACCAGCAGCACCGCCCCCGCGATCGCCGCCCCCTGCATCCCGCTGGTGAACGCCTCCCGCGCGGTGGCCAGCAGGGACTCACCGGCCCGGCCGGGCAGCCCCGCCGCCGTGGCGAGCGCGCCGCTCAGCGTCTCGCGGGCGTCCGACGGAGCCGTGGCCGGCATCTCGTGGCGGTAGACGGCGGTGCCTATCGACCCGAGCACGGCCATGCCGAGCGCCCCGCCGAACTCCGCGCTGGTCTCCAGCAGGGCGGAGGCCGTGCCCGCCCGTTCCACCGGCGCCCCGCCCATCGCGAGGTCGGTCAGCTGGGACATGATCGCCACCATCCCGCAGGCGAGCACCCCGGCCCCGGTCAGCACCAGCCACAGCGAGTCGGTGCCGAGGAGGGCGAGCAGGACGAACCCGGCCGCCATCGCCGCGAAGCCGCCCGCGACGACGTACCCGCGGTCCACGCCCCGCTGCACCAGTTGTGCGGTGAGCGGACCGGCGACCCCGATGAACACCGAGGGCACCAGGCTCCACAGCGCGGCCGCGAGCGGGCTCATCCCGAGGACCGACTGCAGGTACTGCGTGGTGAAGATCGCCGAGCCCATCATGGCGAGTGAGGCGACGAGGTTCAGGACCAGCGCCGGGGTGAAGCCGCGGCCCCTGAGCAGCGCGGGCGGGATCAGCGGGGAGCCGGTGGTGCGCTGGCGGTGGACGAAGAGGGCCGCGAAGAGCAGGCCGGCGAGGACCGAGACGACGTACAGCGGGTGCCAGCCCTCGGAGGGGATCTCCTTGACGCCGTAGATCACGGGGAGCACGGCGGCCATCGAGAGCGGGACGCTCAGCCAGTCGAAGCGGCCGGGGGAGGGGTTCCTCGACTCCGGGAGCATGACCGGGCCGAGGAGCAGGAGCAGGGCCATCGCCGGGAGGTTGACCAGGAACACCGACCCCCACCAGAAGTGCTCCACTAGGATGCCGCTCATCACCGAGCCGAGCGCGATCCCGCCCGTCATCACCCCGGACCACAGGCCGATCGCCTTCGCGCGCTGGCCGGGGTCGGTGAACATGGTGCGCAGCAGCGCCATCGTCGACGGCATCAGGGTCGCGCCGCCGACGCCGAGGACCGCGCGGGCGGCGATCAGGGTGCCGGCGCTGTCGGCGTAGGCCGCGAGCAGCGAGGCGCCGCCGAAGGCCGCGGCGCCGAAGAGCAGCAGGCGCCGACGGCCGATGCGGTCGCCCAGCGCGCCCATCGTCATCAGCAGGCCGGCCAGGACGAAGCCGTAGATGTCCAGGATCCACAGCTGCTGGGTGCCGCTCGGCCTGAGGTCGGCGCCGATCGCCGGGAGGGCGAAGTAGAGGACCGAGACGTCCATCGAGACCAGCAGCAGCGGCAGCATCAGCACGCCGAGCGCGGTCCATTCGCGGCGCCCCGCACGTGCGGGGGCGGTCGTGCTCATCGGGTTCGTCATACCAGCGAATGTACGGGTGTATTAAACGCTTGTCTAGAACGATTGTATAAGTCATGCGTCTAGGACGTCCGTATGGATCCGGGGGTAGGCTGGTCCGCATGGGACACCGTGAGGATCTGCTGGACGGCGCCAAGCGCTGCCTGCTGGAGAAGGGGTTCGCGCGGACGACGGCGCGCGACATCGTCAGGGAGTCGGGGACCAACCTCGCCTCGATCGGCTACCACTACGGCTCCAAGGACGCGCTGCTCGCCCAGGCCTACATCGCGCTGGTGGAGGAGATGTCCTTCGAGGGCGACGACACCGGACTCACCAGCGCGCCCGGCTCGCTGGAACGGTTCCGCGAGGTCTGGTCGAACATCGTCGCCACCATGCGGGAACCCGGCACGATGTGGCGGCTCAGCGTGGAGGTCGTGGCGATGGGCGACCAGCTGCCGGAGGTGCGCGACCAGCTGGCGCGCGCCCAGCGCGAGGGCGGCCGGGGGCTGACCTCGCTGCTGATGGGCGTGCCGGAGGACGAGGTCTCCGACGAGACCGCCGACACCCTGGGCCGCTTCTACATGACCCTGATGTCCGGCCTGATCTCCCAGTGGACCTTCGACCCGAAGACCGCACCCGACGGCGACACCCTCACCGAGGGCCTGCGCCAGATCATCGAGGCCGCCGGCCGGACCTGACCACCGGCCCCCGAGCCCCGGCCAGGTCTGCTACAACCGTGCCCCCTTCAGGGCCATGTGCAGCAGCAGCCGGTCCTCGCCGTCGTCCAGGTCGAGGCCGGTGAGCTGTTCGACGCGGGACAGGCGGTAGTAGAGGGTCTGCCGGTGGATGCCGAGGGCCGCGGCCGTGCGGCCCGCCTGGCCCGCGCAGTCCAGGTAGACCTCGGCGGTCCTGGCCAGTTCGCGGTGGGCCGCGGTGAGCAGCGGGGCCACGACCGGGTCGCGGGACGCCTCCGACGGCAGCGCGGTCAGCAGCCGGTAGGGGCCGATGCGCGCCCACTGCGCCACCGGCCCGAACCGGGGTTCCGCCAGCGCGGCGCGGGCGGCCGCAGCGGCCTCCTGCCAGACCACGCCCAGCTCGGCCAGCCCGGTCCTGGCCTCGCCCACCCCCGCGACCGACGCCACCGCCCGGCCCGCAGCGAACCCCGCCGCCACGGCCGCCGCCGTCCGGGCCCCGGCCCCGCGGGCCGCCGCCGAACCGGCCTCCCGGGCCTCCTCGGCCTCCCTGAGCAGCCGGGTCGCCGCCGCCAGGGCGGGTGCGGCCACCTGGGTGCTGCGCAGCCGGACCAGTACCGCCAGGCTGTGCGCCGTCGCTCCCCACGGCAGCGTGCACAGCGCGGTCGCGTGCGGGACCGTGCGCGGGGACGGGGCGTCGTCCGGGTCGGCGGACGGCCAGGGGGCGACACAGACCAGCGTGTGCGGGCCGTCGCCGCGCGTCCCCAGGGCCGTACGCAGCTCGGCCACCGCCATGTCCTGCTGCCAGCCGCGCTCCGCGACCAGCACCGCCCGCAGCTCCCGGCTCAGCCCCGCCCCGGCCTGCGCCTCGTCCGCGAGCAGCGCGCCGATCCGCCCGGCCACCCCCATGGCCGCGGCCAGCTGGGCGTCCGTCGGGCCGGGATCGCCGTCCAGCAGCCAGACGTAGCCGAGCACGACACCCCGATGGCGTACCGGCAGGCAGATCCTGCCCCGGTACACCCCCGCCTCCGGGGTCGGCGGGATCCGGACCGGGCCGGTCGCCCGGGTGATGCCGAAGCCCTCGAACCAGGCGCGGACCGCCGCCGTGGAGCGCCGGGTCAGGATCGAACGGGTGCGGACCGGGTCCAGCGCGGACGGGTCCAGGTCGCCCTCGCTGTCGTAGGCCCCGAAGGCGATCAGCTCGAAGTCGCGGTTCTCCAGGGTCGCGGGGGCGCCCAGCAGCTCCGAGATCTCGTCGACCAGCTCCTGGTAGTCACCCCTGAATTCCGACGTCACCCGGGCATTCTCCCGCAATCCGAGGCGGCCTTCATACATCTGTCTGAGATCTCCGGCAGGGATGCGTGACAGCTGTCGATGGCCGACGATCAGAGAGATCCCTACCTTTCACGGTGGTTCCCCTTGCCGTGTCCACATCGTCGGATCGCGGCTTTTCCGGCATGTGTTGTGGAGGTGCCCCGTGCTGGGTCCCGTGATTCTCGCCGCGTCGCGCAGCGACCGGATGCGTCGCCTGATCTCGGCGGCCCCGGTGACGAAGCAGGTCGTCGACCGCTTCATCCCCGGTGAGACGGTCGGTGACATCGTCCCGGTCATCGAAGAGCTCACGGGCCGCGGCCTGGAGCTGACGATGGACGTCGTCGGCGAGGACATCACCAGCCCCGAGCAGGCCGCCGCCGCCCGGGACGCGTACCTGGCGCTCGTCGAGCACCTGCGCACGCTGGGTCTGGGCGAGCGCGTCGAGATGTCGGTCAAGCTGTCCATGTTCGGCCAGGCGCTGCCCGGCGGCCACGAGCTGGCCCTCGCGAACGTCCGGCCCGTCGTCGAGGCGGCCGCCGCCATCGGTACGACCGTCACCCTCGACGCCGAGGACCACACCACCCTCGACTCGATGTTCGCCATCCACGAGGAGCTGCGGAAGGACTTCCCGGGGACCGGCTGCGTCATCCAGGCCTACCTCTTCCGCACCGAGGCCGACGCCCGCCGCCTCGCCGCCGCGGGCAGCCGGGTCCGCCTGGTCAAGGGTGCCTACAAGGAGCCCGCGGAGGTCGCTCACCAGCAGAAGAGCGAGATCGACAAGGCGTACGTGCGGGTCCTGCGCACCCTGATGGAGGGCGAGGGGTACCCGATGGTCGGCTCCCACGACCCGCGCCTGATCTCCATAGCCCAGGAACTCGCCCGGCGCGCCGGACGCAAGCTGGACGAGTACGAGTTCCAGATGCTGTACGGCATCCGCAGCGACGAACACCTCCGGCTCGCCGCCGAAGGCCACCGGATGCGCGTCTACACCGCCTACGGCACCGACTGGTACGGCTACTTCATGCGCAGGCTGGCGGAGAAGCCGGCGAACCTGCGGTTCTTCCTGCGGAGCATGATCACTCATGACTGATGCGACCGACCTGTGC